>JAMPYE010000435.1 GCA_023700825.1 Thermoanaerobaculia bacterium
AACGCTTCGGGCGGCCGAATCGCCCGCCCGATGGAGTTGCTGGTTGCGCGCGCCGGCATCATCCGCCGGCCGTTACTCGAGCCTGCTGAGGATCTCTTCCGGGATGTCGAAGTTCGACCAGACGTTCTGCACGTCGTCGTGGTCGTCGAGCATCTCCACGATCCGGAGAATCTGCTTCGCCTTCGCCTCGTCGTCGACCTTCACGTAGATGTTCGGCATCATGCCGAGCTTCGCTTCGACGGTCGGGATCTTCGCCGCGTCGAGCGCGTCCCGGACGGCGTGGAACGCGTCGGGCTGCGTCACGACCTCGTACGTCTCGGGGTCGGACGAGTCGAGGTCGTCGGCACCGGCCTCGAGGGCGATCTCCATGAGCTTGTCCTCGGCGACGACCGACTTCTCGATCTGGAACCAGCCCTTCTTGTCGAACTGGAAACGCACCGACCCGGGGCTGCCGAAGTTACCGCCGCCCTTCTCGAAGATCTTGCGGATCTCGGGAGTGGTGCGGTTCGTGTTGTCGGTCATGACGTCGACCATGAGCGCCACGCCGCCCGGACCATAGCCCTCGTACGTGAGCTCCTCGTACGCGGCACCTTCGAGCCCGCCGCTGCCCTTCTTGATGGCGCGCTCGATGTTGTCCTTCGGCATGTTGTTCGCTTTGGCTTCGTCGACCGCGGCGCGCAGACGGGGATTGCCGTCGGGGTCACCCCCGCCCATCCTCGCCGAAATCGTCAGCTCGCGAATGAGCCGCGTGAAGATCTTTCCCCGCTTGGCGTCCAGCGCGCCTTTTTTGCGCTTGATGGTCGCCCACTTGCTATGGCCCGACATGGAACGGTACTCCTCCCGAAATTCGCGTCTTTGCCGTGGAATCTTAGGACGAAACGGAGAGTCTCGCCACGGACGGCGGCAAAGAATACCATTGTTGGGCGAGGATAGAACGATGTCGCTCTCCGAAGAGGCTGAACCGCGGTTTCCGCTGCGAATCATCTACGACGACGGCCAGATGGAGATCGTCGACTCGCCTGACGAATTGCTTACCAAAATCGACACGATCGACACCACGGTCGACAGCGGACACGTCTGGATTCGCGACGACCTGGGCCGCACGGTCAACCTGAGGATGATCGGCGGCGAGGTGCAGCGGATCGACACGAAGCCCTGAGGGAGAACCGGAGCGCGGGACGGCGACGAGTAGATGCCTCATGTGGCGCAGGCACTCCTGCCTGCGCGTCGCCGAAGGCGACCCTTGGATTCACGATAGGTGCCTCGACCATGCGGCGCTTCGCACCGCGCGCAGGCAGGAGTGCCTGCGCCACAGACTCCGCGCCGCGTATCGGTGCAGGCCAAGGCCACTGGGCCAACGCTCGATCGCCGCTACTTTCGAGGCTTGCCTTTCCCCTGCCGGGCCTCACCTTTCCCTTTTCGAGGGGCATCCTTCTTCCCTCTCGAGGGGCCGGCTTTGGCTTTCCGCTCGGCGTCTTTCACTCTCTGCGGCTTGCCCGTCGGTTTGCGCACGTCGTCCTTCTCGTGCCTCGCCCTCGCCGAATCCTTCATTCCCTTTCGACCGCGGATCACGAAGTGGATCGGCGTGCCGTCGAGACCGAGGGCCTCGCGGAACTGGTTCTCCAGGTAGCGGCGATACGAGAAGTGCAGCTCGTCGGAGACGTTCGAGAAGAGGCCGAAGGTCGGCGGAGCCGCCTTCAGCTGCGTCGCGTAGTAGAAGCGCCGCTGCTTGCCTCCCTTGGCTGCCGGCGGATGATGCGCGACGACCGCTTTGGCGAGGATCTCGTTCAATCGCGCGGTCCGGAACCGTGCGCGGTAGTTCTCGGCGATGTGGTCGACTCTCGGGAAGAGCTTCTCGACCCGCCGCCCGTATTTCGCGGAGATGAACTCGAGCGGCGCGTAGTCCAGGAACTTCAGCTTGCGGCGGACCTGCGACTCGAATTCCTTCGTGAGGGTCTCGGTGCGCTCCACCGCATCCCACTTGTTGACGACGATCATCGCCGCGCGCCCCGCCTCTTCCGCGTAACCCGCGACGTGTGCGTCCTGCGCCGTGATGCCCTCCAGCCCGTCGATCACGAGGATCACGACCTCGGCCCGCTCGATCGCCTTGCGAGCAGAGATCACGGCGAGCTTCTCGGCTTCGTCCGTCGTCTTTCCCTTGCGGCGGATTCCTGCCGTGTCGATGATCAGATAGCTCCGGCCCTCGCGCTCCATGCGCTCGTCGATCGCGTCGCGCGTCGTTCCGGAGATCTCCGAAACGACGACCCGTTCCTTCCCCATCATCCGGTTGAGCAGCGACGACTTCCCCACGTTCGGGCGGCCGATGATGGCGATGCGCACGGCGTTCGCCGTCGCCTCCTCCTCGGAAGCCTGGTCGGCGGGCGGAACGATCGCCTCGATCGCCTCGATGACCTGCTCGAGGTTGGTCCCGTGCTCGGCCGAGATCGCCATGAGCCGCTCGATTCCGAGCTCGTGAAACTCGTTGACGGCCGCCTCGCCAGCGCGCTTGTCGATCTTGTTGACGACCAGGATCACGTTCTTCGCGCCCTGGCGCAGCGCGATCGAGATTTCACGGTCTTCGGACAGCACGCCGTCCGGGCCGTCGACGACGAAGAAGACGAGGTCGGCCGTCGAGATGGCGGCCTCCGCCTGCTCGCGGATCTCGCTCGCGAACTCCGACATCGGCTCGTCGCCGAACTCGAGGCCCCCTGTGTCGGTCACACGGTAGCGCCGTCCGTCGCTCAGCGTGGCTTCGAGCGTGAGACGGTCGCGCGTCATGCCGGGGAGGTCGTGCGTCAGGGCACGCCGCCTTCCGGCGAGGCGGTTGAACAGGGTGGACTTGCCGACGTTTGGCCGGCCTACGATGACGACGTTCTTCAAAGCATTTCCTTCCAGGCTACGAAGAAAGCCTGAGCAGCGCGAGCATCAGCGCCGCGCCTACGACGGTGTTCATGAAATTCAGAGTGCCATTCGAGATCGGCTTGTTCCTGGTCCTGTTCCAGCTTCCGACCACGCTCTCGATCCACGAGGCGACGACGGCCGCGAGAGTGATGAGCGCAGCCAGCCGAAGCGTCGCATACCCCTTCTCCGGCGAGACTGCGAACGCCAGCGCGTCCGAAAACGACGCGTCGCTCATGACCCACGACGTCCAGAGAACCGCCCCCAGGCTTCCCATCAGCAGGGCCGCGACCGCGCCGGCCACTGTTCCCTCGATCGAGATCGCGCCCTCGGTCCCCGGAGGGACACGACGAAACGTCAGGGGGAGGAACGGTCGCCTTCCGATCAGCTGCCCGATCTCCGACGCGGTGGTGTCCGCGGTCGCGGTCGCCAGCGCCGCGGCGGCAGCCAGCCAGAGCGCAGGGCCGTCGAACTCGGTCGTCACCGCCATGAACGCGAGTATCGCCGCCGTACCGACGTTGGCGAACGCGTGCGAGAAGCCGCGTCGCCCACCCTGCTCCTGAGCGAGGCCCATGCCCGCCTTCCGGCGAATCCCGAGCTTCGTCACGCCCGAGCCGACCACGAAGAACGCGAGGAGCAGGACGTAAAGCTGCCACCCTCCGAACACGATCAGCACGGTGCCGAGCAGGGCTCCTCCGACGAGCCCCGACCAGTTCACGGTCCTGGCTGCGAAGCCCACGATGGCCAGGATCACGTTGACCACGAGCCAGGTCTTCTGCTCGGGCGTGAGCGCGATGGCCGGCGTCCGGGTCACGCATCCCAGCGCCCAGAATGTGAGGGCTGCCGAGAACGGAACCGTGAGGTTGTCGTCGATGCCCGAGGGAAGAGTCTCGACGATCGCGGCGACCCCGATGGCGACGAAGAGAATCATCAGCGTCGGCAACAGCGTCTCGGCTGCGCCGATCACCAGGGTCGCGGCCCAGGCCACTGGCAAGGCGACCTCGAAGAACGCCACCGCGCCGAGGACCGACTTCTCGCCGTTCCACGGAATGCGGGGACCCTTCAGGTTCCGGCCGATCAGAGTTGCCGTGCCGTCGCCGAACGCGAGCGCGATCCAGCCGACCGCCGCGATCTCGGGTCGATCGCGGAACGCCACGATCAGCACGAACACGGAGAGCGGGTAAAGCACGATGCCCAGGTCGGTTCCCGAGCTGCTCCGTGAGATCTTCCGCCCTCCGAGTCTCGGCAGGATCAGCCAGTTGAAGAGAATCGCCGCGAACGCCGCGGCAGCGGCCACGGGCCAGGGAAGCCAGCCGAGAGAAAACGCGATCAGGCCGAGCCCGATGTGGACGAGCTTGCGCCAGGCCTCGGAGTAGCCGGTGTTGTGTTGGATCGAGTCGTTCTCAGGCATTCGCTGTCGTGTCCACGGAACCCC
>JAMPYE010000436.1 GCA_023700825.1 Thermoanaerobaculia bacterium
AAAGTAGAGGGTCCGGCCGTCGCCCGACCATCGTGGAGTGAGCCCGCCTCCGCGGGAAAGCTGCCGCGCGGGACCCGGGCCGGGGAACGGGCGGACGTAAACCTCGGATCGCCCCGACTCGTTCGACACGTACGCGACGGTTCGTCCGTCGGGAGAGAAGCGACCTCCATACTCAACGAACGGGGATCGCACGAAGACGTACGGCTTCGCGTCCCCCTTCAGGGGCAGCACCCAGAGATCCGATTGCATTTCGGGGTCTTCGGTCGAATGGTAGAGAAGCAGCGTCCCGTCGGAAGAGACGTCATTCGGATACTGGATGGCGAGCCTGGGCAGCAGGATCTCGTCGTCCACCGGGCTGTCGAGCACCTTTCGAACGAGGTCAGGCGTCCCGATCCGGTCGCCACCGTAAAAGAGAGTCTTTCCGTCCGGCGACGGAACGGGATTCGATTCCCACCCCCGACCGGACGTCAGGCGCACCGAGCCCCCGCGGTTGGTGTCGAACGCGAACAGGTCGTAGGTAGTGATCCTGGGATCGAGCACGGCAGCGAAGATCCGGGAGCCATCGGGCGAGAAGCGGACGTCGGGCGCGACCTGGACGTCCGGAATTCCTCCGAGGCGCCGGCCGCTCAGGTCGAGCCACTCGAGTCGGGCCCCGCCGTTCCTCGCCTGCGCCGTCAGGACGCCATTCGACGAGAGCGAGATGTCGGCAGTTCCGATCGGATCGAAAAAGAAAACGTCGTCTAGAATCGCTTGAGGCTCTCCGACGAACCTCACCGCATCGAAGTCGAACGCGCTCGCCAGCAGCGTGCCGTCGCGAACGAACAGCAGATAGCCGTTCGTCTCGTCGGGGAGCACCGAGGAGTTGATGGCCCCGACCACCTTGGGCGAACCGCCATCGAGTGACCCGAGGTAGAGCGTCTTCGGCGTGTCGTAACTCCCGGGGTCGCGCACGGCCGAGCTGAAGAAGAACCGCCGGCCGTCGGCGAGGAACCGCGGCAGCGTGTGCCCTCGCTCGAACTTCGCGGGGTCGGGTTTCGTAATCGGCTCGAGCGTCCCTCCCGTGGCCGGCACTTTGTGGATCCCAACTTCCGTCGACCCGATGAGAATCGTCCCCGACGCGCCCCAGGCCATTCCGCCCGACGCGGGCAGCGCCTCGAGCCCTGCCAGCGTTTCGACCGGTCCGCCGTCGGCTGCGATGCGCCGAAGTTTGCCCTTTGCCGTGAAAGCGAGGGCGCGGCTGTCGAACGACCAGCAGAAGCTGAGCGCGCCGTCCGTACCTTCGAGCGCCCTCGCATCGAAGGAGTCGAGCGCGCGCACCCATATCTGGCGGCCCGACTTCGCTCCCGTGGCGAAAAACGCGACCCTCGTTCCGTCGGGAGAGATCACCGCGAGATTGGCGCGCCGGTACGCGTCGGTCATCGCCGGGATCGTGAGCTGGTAGTTCCTCGCGGTGGACGCTTGCCGCCGGGATCGCTGCGCGATCAGCAGCGCGATCGCGGCGACCGCCAGCACGAGCGCGGCGGCGAGGATGCGATCCCGCGTGATTCGCCGGCGCGCGACGGGTGCGGGAAGCCCCGCCTCCGAGCCCGCCTCGGAGACCCATCGCAGCTGGTCCGCAATGTCGTGCGCCGACTGCCATCGGTCGTCCGCTTCCTTCTCGAGGCAGCGTCGGACCACGTGCTCGAACGCGGGAGGCGTCATCGGCACGAGCTCGCTCACCGGGCGCGGAGTCCCTGACACGATCGCGGCGATGAGCGACGTGCGCGTCTTTCCGTCGAAGGCCCGCTGCCCTGTCGCCATCTCGTAGAGTAGTGCGCCTAACGCGAAGATGTCGGTCCGCGCGTCGGCCTCCTGCCCCTCGAGCTGCTCGGGCGCCATGTACTGGAACGTGCCGAGGATCGTCCCTTCCTGCGTGAGCGGCCGCGCCTGCGTCGGCATGTCGGTAAGGCCGGAGATGACTCCGCTCGTCGGGGCGCCCGACTTTGCGAGACCGAAGTCGAGCAGCTTCGCTCCCGTTTTCGTCAGCATCACGTTGCCGGGCTTGAGATCGCGGTGGATGATCCCCTTGCGGTGCGCGGCGTCGAGCGCCGCGGCGATCTGGGTTCCGATGCGCAGCACCTGGTCCATCGGGAGGCGACCCTTCGTGAGGCGGTCGGCGAGCGACTCCCCTTCGATCATCTCCATCACGAGGTAGTGCGTGCCATTCTCGTGGCCGACGTCGTGAAGCGTGCAGATGTGCGGATGGTTGAGTGAGGAGATCGTCTTCGCTTCACGCTCGAAGCGCGCCTGCAACTGGGAGTTCGCGGCAAAGTCGGGCGGCAGGACCTTGATCGCGACCTCGCGATCGAGCCGCGTGTCCTTCGCCCGCCAGACCTGCCCCATCCCCCCCGCGCCGACAGGAGCGAGGATCTCGTAGGGGCCGAGTCGTGTCCCCGTCTGGATCTCCATTTTGATTCGGTGGGGAGATTATGGCGCAAGTCGAGAATGGACGCCGAAGATCTCGAGGAGGCACGTTCCGACGCGCCGCGCTTCCCCGGCGCCGCGCTTGCGGCACACCTCGCACCGGATTGCGCGGCCACGAACGCGTATCTCGCGCGTCAGCCCTTCGGAATGCGACCTGCCGCCCGTTCCGTGCGTCCCGTCTCACTTCGCGACCATCATCCTGGCAAACCGAGGATGGCGCGCGGCGTTGGACTCGAGCTTGAACCGGTCCATCAACGCGGTGAATCCAGCCGACTCCCGCTCGCCTTCGGCCTTACATTCCTGCAGCGAGTCGAACTGACGCTGCTGCAGTTGCACGAGGTGCCTCGTGACCGCCTCGCGGATGTCCTCAACGTGCTCATTTTCATGAGAGGCCCAGGTGGCATCGGTCAGGACCATCACCGGGATGAACTGCGCGCGCGGGCGCAGCTGCCAGCCTGACCCCGATCGTTCGCACGCGCAGTCGAGGCGCTGGCCGACGAACGCGGTGCAGGCGGCAACTCCCCGGACTCCGCAGGCTTCCTCCACCCCCGCCCTTCGAACGAGCCGGATCAAGGGTTCCCGGACCGAAACCTCGGCGGCTGGTTCCTCCGCGCGTACAATAACGACACATAGCAGGAAGATCAGGGCGGTGAGAAGTGAGCGTGTCATGGCGACCTCCGATTGCGCGAAGGTCGGTCGGCACACGGTCACGGTCGATGCACGGGGAGTCGTCCCTCGCGCAACTGGTGATGATCCGAGGGTGACCTGATAACCCGTTCGAGATCAGCAGCTTGGGAACGGAGGTAACTCAATGACCGCGGCGGCCCCGGGTCCCGGAATCGCTCGATTCGGTGTATTCGAGCTCGATCCGGCGAGCGGAGAGTTGCGCAAGCAGGGCGCGAAGGTGCGCCTCCAGGAGCAGCCGGCACGCATCCTGGAACTGCTGCTCAGAAACCCAGGGCGTGTCGTCACCAGGGAGGAGCTTCGCGAAGCGCTCTGGCCGGCGGACACGTTCGTCGACTTCGACCACAGCCTGAACACTGCGATCCGCAAGCTCCGCACGGCGCTCGACGACTCCGCCGACACCCCTCGTTACGTCGAAACGCTCGCGAAGCGCGGCTACCGATTCGTCGTACCGGTCGAGTGGATCGTGCCGGAAGGCGATACACCTCCCGCGGGAAACACTGCAGCGCCACCGCAATCGGTGACCGCCACCGCGCCAACGGCGAAGACCGCCACGCGATGGTTCCGAATGGTGTTCATCGCCGCAGCGGGAGTTGCCATCGCCGCACTCATCGGCTGGGCAATGCTCCGGTCGTCGTCTGGAACGCCGTTGTATCAGGCGATCGCGGTGCTGCCGATCGAGAATCCCGATCAGGGGACGACGTACGTCAGCGACGGCATCGCGGAAGCGATCATCGACGGGCTCTCGACCTCTCCAGCGATCCGGGTGACCTCGCGGACCTCGTCATTTCGTTACGGGAAGCCGCCTCTCGATCTTCGAAGGGTGGGTCGCGAGCTTGGTGTGACGGCCGTCGTGACTGGCCGGTTCGCGCGCCGGGGCGACGACTGGCTCCTGAGGCTCGAACTCGTCGACACGAACGACGGAGCTCAGCTCTGGGCGAAGGACTATACGCAACGCGCGTCCGACATCGACACGCTCCGCGCGAGGGCCGTGCGCGACCTGGCACTTCGCCTCGGCGTTTCCAACGCGGACGGGCCGCGTGCCGTGAAAAACGCCGAGGTGTACGACCTGTACTTGAGAGGCCGATATCACTGGAATCTCCGGAGTGTCGAAGACCAGCTTCGGGCGGTGGAGTACTTTCAGCGTGCGGTCGAGCTCGACCCGAACTTCGCTCCGGG
>JAMPYE010000015.1 GCA_023700825.1 Thermoanaerobaculia bacterium
GCTTTGGCCTCTGGCCTATGGCCTTTGGCCCACTCATCGCCTCTCGCCCCTCGCCTCCCGCCTCCCCTTGGATGACAATCCCCCTGTTTCGTGTTACATGACCCGCCGCTCCGCCCGTAGTGACAGGGCGGGCGTGTCGTGAATCGATGCCAGACCAGAAATACATCCGGAACTTCTCGATCATTGCCCATATCGACCATGGGAAGACGACGCTGTCGGACCGCCTTCTCGAGCGCACGGGCGCGGTCGAGAAGCGTGAGATGGACACGCAGATGCTCGACGACATGGATCTCGAGCGCGAGCGCGGCATCACGATTAAGGCGCGAGCCGTCGTGCTTCACTATCAGGCGAAGGACGGCCACGAGTACGTCTTCAACCTGATCGACACTCCGGGGCACGTCGACTTCAGCTACGAGGTGAGCCGCAGCCTCGCCGCGTGCGAAGGCGCGATCCTCGTCGTTGACGCGACGCAGGGCGTCGAGGCGCAGACGCTCGCGAACAGTTACCTCGCGATCGACAACAACCTCACGATTCTCCCGGTCATCAACAAGGTCGACCTTCCGTCGGCCGAGCCCGAGCGGATCCGCGAGCAGATCGAGAACGTCATCGGGCTCGACGCGCACGACGCGATCCTCGCGTCGGCGAAGTCGGGCATCGGCGTCGAGGAGATCCTCGAGAAGATCATCGAGGTGATTCCGCCGCCGCACGGGCTCGTCGACGGCGACTTCCGCGGGCTCCTCTTCGATTCGTGGTACGACCCGTACCGCGGGGTCATGACGCTCGTCCGGGTGGTCGACGGAACGCTCCGCCGGGGCGACAAGATCAAGTTCCTCTCGACGGGACGCGAGTACGAGGTCTCGGTTCTCGGCACCTTCATGCCCAAGCCGATCGAGCGCGACTCGCTGTCCGCGGGGGAAGTCGGCTTCGTCGGCGCGAACATCAAAGACATCGTGCAGGCGAAGATCGGCGACACGATCTCGCACGCGGGAAAGAACCCCGAAGCGCTCCCCGGCTTTTTCGAGGTCAAGCCGATGGTCTTCGCGGGGATCTTTCCGATCAACACGGAAGACTATCCCGACCTGCGCGACGCGATGGACAAGCTCAAGCTCAACGACGCGTCGTTCAGCTACGAGCCCGAGAGCTCGGTCGCGCTCGGGTTCGGCTTCCGTTGCGGTTTCCTCGGCCTGCTTCACATGGAGATCGTGCAGGAGCGGCTCGAGCGCGAGTTCAATCTCGAGCTGATCACGTCGGCGCCCGGAGTTCGCTACATCGTTCACACGACCGCCGGCGACATCGTCGAGATCGAGAACCCGCAGAAGATGCCGGAGCCGCAGAGCATCTCGCAGATCGAAGAGCCGTTCATCATGGCGACGATCCTCACGCGCGACGAGTACGTCGGGCCGATCCTCGCGCTCGCGATCGACAAGCGCGGGATCCAGAAGAAGCTCGAGTACCTCTCGCAGAATCGCGTGCTGATCGAGTACGAAATGCCGCTCAACGAGGTGATCCTCGACTTCTTCGACAAGCTCAAGTCGATTTCCCGCGGCTATGCCTCGCTCGATTACCAGCTGATCGGTTACCGCGTGAGCGACCTGGTCAAGCTCGACGTCCTGGTCAACGGAGAGCCGCTCGACGCGCTGTCTCTGATCGTTCACCGCGACAAGGCCTACGCGCGTGGCAAGATGCTCGTGGGGAAGATGAAGGAGTTCATCCCGCGACAGATGTACGAGGTCGCGCTCCAGGCCGCGATCCACACGCGCATCGTCGCGCGCGAGACGGTCAAAGCGCTTCGGAAAGACGTTCTCGCCAAGTGCTACGGCGGCGACATCAGCCGCAAGCGCAAACTTCTCGAGAAGCAGAAGGAAGGCAAGAAGCGAATGAAGCGCGTCGGCAAGGTCGAGATTCCGCAGGAAGCCTTCCTCGCCGTTCTGAAGATCGACTGAGGAGGCTCCCCGTGAGAACGACCGCGCGAACGGTTCCGCTCGTCCTGCTCTCCATGCTTCTCCTCGTGTCGTGCGCCTCGAGCGGCGTCGACATGGAGGAGCCCGATCGTGTCCTCGGCAGGGAAGACGACGTCCGCGTCGACGCGCAGTTCTACGCGGCCGCCTACTCCCAGGGGGGCAGCGTCTCGATCATCTACGAGATCGAGAACCTCCGCACGACCCCGATCGCATTCGCGAATCTCAACCCCGAGCTGAGCTATGAAAACGAGACGGGGACGTTTACCGCGATGGTGGGCTCCGAGGTGCCAGGCAACGAGCTGGTGCCTCGCCTCGTCGAGATCAAGCCCGGAGAGCGGGTGAAATTCAACGGCGGTGCCAGGCTCGTCGTGCCGGTGACGCGGGGGCTCCCAGGTGGAGTGCCGCGCGAGATCCGTCTCAAGCTCGTCTATCTCGGCGACGTCGAGCCGTTTCGCGAGTTGATCGGAATCCCCGAGGCCGCGGTGCGCGATCGGGAGCTGGCCGACCGTCTCTTCCCGCTGTGGATTCAGCACGCGATGACGGTGACGACGAATTCCACGCCGATCCGATGGGGCGCCCCGAAGTCTTCCGGCGGCGCGGACGAGATTCGCAAGTTCTGACGCGGCCGGGCCGCGAGCAGTCGATGCTCGAAAAGACGAGGAGCCGCCCGGAGGGCGGCTCCTCGTGTCAGATGAATGTCGCGCGAAGCGCTACTTGAAGCTGGCGACGGCCGCCGCTTCGTTCTCGTGCACCTCGAACACCGTGATCAGCTGCGTCACCTGGAGCAGGTCGGAGACCTTCCCGGGAAGATGCAGCAGCTTGAGGCGCCCGCCACGATTCGTGACGGTGGTGAACGAGCCGACGAGCTCGCCGATGCCGGACGAGTCGATCGTCGAAACGCCCGACATGTCGAGAAGGATGTTGGTCTTCCCGTCATTCAGGCACTGCGCGATCAGGTCGCGCAGCTGCACGTCGCCCGAGCCGATCGTGATCTTGCCCTGGAGCGAGAGGATCTCGACGCCCTCTACAGTTCTCGATGTGGTCTTCATGGTTGCGATCTCCTTTGATCGTGAATTCCGTGTCAGTCCGTGGCGTCTGCGCCATTGCGTCCGGCCAGGTTCTTTCGCATGACGAGCTCGGTTCCGCGCCCGTCCGGGAAGCTGAAATCGACCTCGTCCATGAATGTCTTCATGTAAAAGATACCGCGTCCGCTGGTTTTCATGATGTTGATCGGGCTGAGGGGGTCGGCCACCTGCTCGGGGTCGAACCCATCCCCCTCGTCCCGGATGTGAATCGCCAGGTTCGAGTTCTTCACGTCGAAGGTCGTGAAGACCCGCTTGCGCGTGTCGAGCCGGTTTCCGTGCTTGATCGCGTTCGCGACTCCTTCCCTTACGGCCATTCCTACCCAATGCGAGCCGTCATCGTCAAGCCCTGCGCATTCGCAGATGTGCTCGGCGATGACCTGAACCAGCTCGATGTTCTCGAAGCGGCTCGTGATCGTGATCTCGATATGCTCGGATTCGGGATTCATTGGGAAAAGGCAGGCGAATTCTACGGGATGCCAGTCACGCCAATCAAGATAAGATGCGCACTCGGTCAGAACGTCCCGGAGGCCAGTCCCATGCCCGCTCACCCTCTCGCTCCAGCGCTGCTCGCGCTCCTGCTGACGTTCCCGGCACTCGGGCAGGAACGGTTCGCGGGGGAGATCGCCTCGGTGGAATCGATTCGCGGACGGGAGTTCACCGCCGAGGTGAAGCACGTCAGGCTGGAACGGGCAAGGCTGCGCGAGTTCCTCCGCGCGCAGATCGACCGCGACCTCCCGATCGGCGCCGACGGCTACCTCGAGGCGCTCAAGGCGGTCTACCTCATCACCCCGGGCGTCACGATGGAGCCGTTGCTCGATCTCTACGACGCGCAGGTGCTCGCCTTCTACGATCCGGCCGCGCACGTCTATTACTCGCTCGACGAGCCGCCGAAGAACGTCCCGATGCCCGAACAGATGGTCGAAGCGGTCGAGGTCCACGAGCTCATGCACGCGCTTCAGGACCAGGCCTTCGGCGCCGGCAGGCGGACGATCGAGCTGCAGGCGGACTGGGACGCCGCGCTCGCCTACCAGTCGCTGCTCGAGGGCGAGGCGGTGCTGGTGATGCTCGCGCACCTGGGCTCGAAGCTCGGCGTCGGGCTCGAGGCGATGGTCGCGCAGGAGGGGATGATCGACGCTCTCCGCGAGGCCGCCGCGCGGGGTGACAGCGTTCCCGCGGGGATACCGGGCTACTTCGTCGACTCGCTCCAGTTCCCTTACGTCGAAGGCCTCGCGTTCGTTCTCGAGGCGTTCAAGGCCGGAGGATGGGAGGCGCTCGACGCTCTTCACGCGAACCCGCCGCGCTCGACCGAGGAAATTCTGCAGCCCGAGCTCTATCGAGAGCGAGCCTCCCGGGAATCGGCTGGCCGTGCCCGCCCCGTGGAGAAGCCGGCAGACGGCGAGCTCGTCCGCACGGTGCTCGGTGAGTTCCACTGGAGCTTCCTTCTCGGGAAGAAGGCGGGAGAAGGCTGGGGCTCGGATCGAGTCGTGATCCGGCGCAGCGGAGTCGGAACGACCGTGCTGGTCGACTCGTCGTGGGACTCCACGGCCGACGCCCGCGAGTTCGCCGAAGCGATCGAGCAGATGCTCGTCGAGAAGAAAGCGAAGAACGTGAAGGTCGCGACGAACGGCTTGCGGGTGCTGGCGGGCTGGGGGCGGGATGCGGAGAGAGTCCGGGCGTTCGTGGCGAAGAAGTAGCAGGGGATTTCGAATTTCGGATTTCGGATCTCGGATTTGAAATTCGAAGCCGCGAGACGTGTGCGGTGCGGAAGACAGGACCCAAGCGCCCGACGATGTCCCGCCCTGCCTTTCAGATTCGAAATCCGAAACTCGAAATCCCCTACTCTCCCGGCTTCCCCAGCACGATGGCGCGCGCCTCTTCACAGGCGACGAGAATCTCCTGGTATAGGTAGTAGGCCATGTCCTTCGAGAGCTCGCGTTCCACGCCGGAGTTGATGATCTCGGCGATCTTCGTCGCGTAGTACGACGCCGGCGGAAGCGGGTCGCCCGCTTCCTGCATCAGGCGGAAGCCGATCGTGAGCTCGAGCGCGAGGGTCCGCTGGAGCTCCCCGCTTTCGATGTCGTCTTCGAGCGTCGCGTAGTTGATGTTCATGCGGGTGCGCAACGGGAGTGCCTCCGCCTCCATTCCGACCGGTGGCCGCCGGGAAGAAGTAAGATGAGGGCATGAAGGCGAAGATCCGCCGTCATCCTCCGCTGTCGTCGTTCGCGACGACTGGTGGGTGAGCGTGCAAGCTGGGTCAGGATGACCTGCGTCAGATCCTCTCGCGCCTTCCGGTCGATACGGCCTCCGGGCCTCTGCTGGTGGGACACGAGACCAACGACGATGCGGCGGTGTTCCGCATCGACGGGACTCGTGCGCTCGTCCAGACCGTCGACTTCTTCACCCCGGTGATCGACGACCCGCACCTGTTCGGCGCGATCGCCGCGGCGAACTCGATTTCCGACGTCTACGCGATGGGCGCCGAGCCGATCCTGGGGCTCGCCGTTGCGGGCTTTCCCACGGACAAGCTTCCCCTCTCGGTGCTCGAGCAGATTTTCGCGGGCGGCGCGGCAAAGGCGAAGGAAGCGGGCTTCCCGATCGCGGGGGGGCACACCATCATCGACGACGTTCCGAAGTACGGGCTCGTCGTCACCGGCGTCTGCGACGCGGACGCGGTCGTGAGGAACTCGACCGCGAGCGCGGGGGACGCGCTCTACCTCACCAAGCCGATCGGCAACGGGATCATCATCTCCGCCTACCGCGCCGCGACGGCGTCATCGCGCTGGGGGATCGGGCGCGAGCACCTGCCGGAGTTCGACGAGGCGGTGGCCTGGATGCAAATGCTCAACCGGGACGCGGCGCGCGCGATGGTCGTCGCCGGCGCGAGCGCCTGCACCGACGTCACCGGCTACGGCCTTGCGGGGCATTTGCGCGAGATGTGCTCGGGCTCCGGGTGCGGGGCCAGGCTCTCGGCCGGGGCGGTTCCGGTCATCGATGGAACACGCGAGTTGCTCGCGCGCGGATTCGTTCCGGCGGGCACGCGCCGTAACGAGACGGCGTTCCGCGCGTCGATCGAGCTGCGTGCCACCGAGGCGGACTTCACGCTGTTCTGCGATGCGCAGACGAGCGGAGGTCTGCTGATTTCGATCCATCCCGATCGGGCCGCGCGCCTCGAAAAGGAAATGGCCGCCACGGGGACGCTTTGTCGCAGAATTGGGGAGATGACGGACCGAGCCGGAGTGATCGAGTTGTTGGTCTGATCGTTCCGGCTACACTGACGCAAGAGGAGGCAACATGCCGTACTGTCCGGTGTGCAAGCGCGAATTCGAGGAAATGACGGAGTGCCCTGACGACAAGGTCGCGCTGGTGGAGGAGTTGTCCTTCCAGACGGTCGAGGGCGACACGACCACGTGGGTGGAGATCGCGACCGTCGGCTCGGAAGAAGAGGCGCGAATGGTGCAGGGTTACCTGGAAGCCGAGGGGATTCCGGCACAGTACGAGTCTCTCGAGGTCAACATGCTGCCGGTGAACATCGGTTCGATGGGCGAGATCCGCGTCTTCGTCGACGCGAAGCGCGAGGCTGACGCGATCCGGCTGCTCGCCGAACGCGACGAGGACTTCGAGGCGGCCCCGTCGGACGAGTCGGTGATGACGGACGAAGGTCCCGCGACCATCGCCGACGACTCCGAGACGGTGATGGAAGACGAGTCGCAGAAGTAAGTTCGATGGATGAGCTGAAAGCACCGGAAGCCGGGCAGGGGTCCTCACCCGAACAACCCGCCGAGTTGACGGCTGCGGAGGAGGAGACGCCGCTGGCGCTCCCTCGCTGGGTGGCGCCCGCGATCGGCCTCGCGCTCGTCGCGATCGCGGCGATGGCAGTCTGGACCGGTTTCCGGCCGCGGACACGTCCCGAAGCGAGGCTCGTCATCACGGAGCCCGCGGTGTCGCGGTCGACCGGGATGCCGGAAGACAGCGGTGGGGCGCCGGGTAATCCGGAGCCCGGAGCATCGCGTATGGTTCAGAGTGAGTCCGGCGGTGCCGTGCCGGATGCGCAGCCACTCCCCGAGGGTGAGCTGCCGCGGATCACGATCGAAGGGAACCAGGCCGGGGTGACGCAGACTTCGAGCGTGGAAGTGCGACGGGGGATTGCGTTCGATGCCGACCGGCCCGACGCGATCGTCTACGTGAACGACCTGCCGATCGGCGACGCGGGACAATACTCCGCGAAGGACCAGGCTTACGAATTCGCGCAGGAGGGGACGTTTAACGTCAGGGTCGTCGCAAAGGACGGGACGGAGGCGCGCTTCGTCGTGGTTGCGACGGCGGCCGCGCAGACCGACGTCTTGATGATCCGGGTGCGGCTGGCCAGGATCTGACCGCGCTGCACTTCGCAGGTTCCGGAGGGGTTACTCCGCGACGGGGACGGTGAAGGGCTCGACCTCGGCGTTCTCGGTCAGGACCTCGAACGATTCCTCGTCTCCGGGTCCGTTCGCCTTCTCAACCTTGCGCTGGGCGCGCTTGGCGGCCTTCTCGGCCTGCTTCTCGCGTTTTCCCTGCTCTCTCTGGCGCTTCGTGAACGATACGGTTGGTCGGCTCAATCTCGATACCTCCCCCGCGGTCCGAACGCACGTCGGATTTGCAGGCAATGTCAAAAAGAAGGGGCAGGATTGCTCCTGCCCCCCCAGAAACGCTCGTTGCGGAGCTTAAACGGTGGTGACGTTCGAAGCCTGGAGGCCCTTGGGGCCGCGCACGACATCGAATTCAACCGCTGCGCCCTCGGGAAGCGAGCGGAAGCCCGCGCCCTGGATCGCCGAGAAATGGACGAAGACATCTTCTCCATTTTCGCTGGTGATAAAGCCGAAGCCCTTGGCGTCGTTGAACCACTTCACGTTACCGGATGTTCTCATTGTGTATCTCCTTTCTGTGTTGCCTCAGGAGATTCAGAACATCGCAGTTCGTCTCGAGCTGGCAAATCACTAATGCGACGACTAACCGCCCGGCCCCTCCCCGAATTCCAGACGGGGGACTGATTGCGACGTCGCGTTGCGTCCCGGGCCCGAAAATCGCCGGAAGCCGGCCCTCGCGGCAAGGTCCGACTCGAGGGAGCCTCGGTCCGGCGCCTCCACGTCAACGCTCGCCCGGCGCGCCCTCGTCGTCATCGTTCGATCTCCTCCCCGCGGGGCGCAGCGATTCGAGGAGAATCTCCGAGAGCGACCTTCGGGCCGGCGAGCTCTCGATCATTGGAACGAGAGCGTCCTCGTGAAGCTCGTCGAAGCCGTCCTGGTGATAGAAGAGAGATCCGAATCGCCCTTCCCGGTCGAAGTAGACGTAGGTGTGGCCCTCCAACCCCGGGTCGCTCGAGACCCAACCGACGCAGGTGTACGCGTCGTCGATCGCGGCGAGCTCCGCGGCGGAGATGCAGCCGCTGGCGGGATCGAACTCGAAGCGGTCGTTTCCCCAGCAGGCGCTCATCATCCTGGTGAGGCCCGGGGAGACGATCGCCTCGTACCGAGGAACCTCCGGGTCGTGCATCCTGCGCAGCAGCTCCCGCGCGGAGAAGATGGATAGCTCGCCAGCCGGTCCGCCGCCGCGCAGCATCCCGAGCGTCGTATAGAACTCTGCGAGCTCCTCAGGGAGCGCCGAGCCGACAGCGTCGCCGAGCCCGCGGATCTCGGCGGGAGTCGCGAGCTCGCCGGTGCGGATGAGCGCGCCGTACTTCCGGAGATGCTCCTCGAAGGTGTCTTCCCGGCCGCCTTTGCCGGCCAGGTATGCGTGGTAGTCGCGCCGGCGCGCCGTCTCCGCGTCGTTCCAGATCGCGACGAGCTCGAGGATCTCTCTGGTTCGGAGCGGCATGCAATTCTCCGCCGATGGGTCAATCGATTTCAGCGAAACGCTTCGAGGATACCGCAGAGGGGTCAGGCGTTCGAGACAACAAGAAAGGCGCGGCCCGAAGGCCGCGCCTGGAGTGATGCGCCGGAGGAGTTGCGCCCGGCCCGTTCGTGGTTCGTCAGGCGTGCTCGGCTGCCTTGTCCGCCTTCGCCTTCTGTGCCTCGGCGATGATCTTGTCCTGCAGATGGCGGGGCACTTCCTCGTAATGCGAGTACTCCATGTGGAAGCTGCCGCGACCCTGGGTGATCGAGCGGAGCGTGGAGCCGTACGTCAGCATCTCGGACAGGGGCACCTGCGCGTGGATGACCTGCGCGTCGTCCTCGGCGTCCATGCCCGCGACCCGCCCGCGGCGCGACGTGAGGTCGCCCATGAGGTCGCCCATGTACTCGCTCGGCGCGTAGAGGTCGACCTGCATGATCGGCTCGAGCAGCGTCGCACCCGCCTTCGACATGCCGTCCTGGAACGCGAGGCTTGCCGCGATCTTGAACGCCATTTCCGACGAGTCGACGTCGTGGTACTGCCCGTCCGTGAGGCGGACGCGGAAGTCGACGACCGGGAAGCCGGCGAGGTAGCCCTTCACGCGGGCCTCCTGCATTCCCTTTTCCACGGCCGGGATGTACTGCCTCGGGATCGATCCGCCGAAGATGTCGTCGACGAACTCGAAGTCCTGACCCCGCGGGAGCGGCTCCATCGTGATCTTGCAATCGGCGAACTGGCCGTGGCCGCCCGACTGCTTCTTGTGGCGTCCGTGGGCCTCCGTCGCCCGGGTGATCGTCTCGCGGTACGGGACCTTCGGGGGATGCAGGATGACGTCGACGCCGTACTTCCTCTTCAGCTTGCCGATGACGACTTCGACGTGAAGCTGTCCCTGCCCCGAGATGAGGAACTCCTTGGTCTGTTCCTCGCGGCCGAACCGGATCGTCGGGTCCTCTTCCATCAGCCTCGTGATCGCGGTCGAGAGCTTGTCGTCGTCTCCCTTGGACTTGGGCTCGATGGCGAACGAGATCGAGTTCTCGGGATACTTGATGTGCGGGATGAGGATCGGGTGCTCTTTCGACGCCAGCGTGTCGCCGGTGTGCGAGTCCTTGAGCTTCGCGACGGCGCCGATGTCGCCGGCGTGAAGCTCGGGCACGTGCGTGAAGGTCTTACCCTGCACGGCCTGCAGCTTGCCGAGGCGCTCGTCGTGGCCCTTGGTCGCGTTCTTGTAGGCGGTGTCGGACTTGAGCGTGCCCGAGAAGATGCGGAAGAGCGAGACCTGCCCGGAGAACGGGTCGGAGGTCGTCTTGAAGATCAGTGCCGAGGGGAAGGCGTTGTCGTTGCAGTCGAAGCTGATCTCGCTGCCGTCCTCGGCCGTTCCCGTGATCTTGCCGCGCCCGTCGGCGGCGGGGAGCATCTCGACGATCGCGTCGAGGATCGCGTGGCCACCGATGTTGTGCGACGAGGAGGCGCAGACGACCGGGAAGATCTCGTGCGCCGCGATCTCGCGCTTGAGGCCGTCGATGAGCTCTTCGCGGGTGAGCGAGCCCTGCTCGAAGAACTTCTCCATGAGCGTGTCGTCGCCTTCGGCGACCTTCTCGACGAGCTTCTCGTGCCACTCGTCGGCCTGCTGCTTCATGTCGGCCGGGATGTCGACGACCTCGTGCTTGCCCGAAGAGTCAGCCGCGTACTTCCAGGCCTTCATCGAGATGAGGTCGACCGTCCCCGAGAAGTCCTTCTCTTCACCGATGGGGATGTGGATCGGGACGACGTTCTTGCCGAACTTCCTCTGCAGCGACTCGAGAGCGCGGGTGAACGAGGCGCGCTCGCGGTCGAGCTTGTTGACGACGATGAGTCGCGGGAGCTCGAACTCCTCGGCGAACTTCCAGACCTTCTCGGTCGAGACTTCGACCCCGGTGACCGCGCTCACGACCACGGCGGCGGAGTCGGCGACGCGCATCGCGCTCTTCGCCTCCATGATGAAGATCCCGAATCCGGGAGTGTCGATCAGGTTGATCTTCCGGCCCTTCCATTCGGCCCAGGCGACCGCGGTGGAGATCGAGTGCTTCCGGTCGATTTCGTCCTGGTCGAAGTCGGTGACGGTGCTGCCGTCGTTGATCGATCCGAGGCGGGTGGTCGCTCCGGCGTTGAAGAGCAGCTGAGAGACCAGCGTCGTCTTCCCCGTATCGTTGTGTCCGACGACGGCGAGGTTGCGGATCTCGGCAGCGGAGTAGGTTTTCATGGGCTCTCCTCTGAGGGGGGGATTCAAATTCGCGGCGCCAATCATATCCCGCGCCCGCTCGCTGTCGACTGTGAGCAAGCTCACGCCGACGGCGCGGGCCGGTATATCATTCGAGGCACTTCGGGGGACCCGCCGCGGGCACGCCAATGACCAGTCAGGAACCCGGCTCGAAGAGGCTGGGCAGGTACGAGATCGTAAGGGAGCTCGGCAAGGGGGCGATGGGAGTCGTCTACCTGGCCCGCGACCCCGTCATCGGGCGGCTCGTGGCGCTCAAGACGATCCGGTTCGGCCTGTCGGCCGACGCCGAGGAAGAGCGCGAGTTCCAGGAACGGTTCGTCCGCGAAGCGCAGGCGACGGGGATCCTCAACCACCCGTCGATCGTCACCGTGCACGACCTGGGGCAGGACAGCGCGAATCAGGTGTCGTTCATCGCGATGGAGTTCGTCGAGGGGACGAACCTGCGCGAGTTGATTCAGCGGCGCGAGGTGCCTCCCTGGCACGACCTGGCCGAGCTGCTCGCCCAGGTCGCCGAGGCGCTCGATTTCGCCCACCTGAAGGGAATCGTCCACCGCGACGTCAAGCCGGCGAACATCATCATTTGCGCCGGCCTTCGCGCCAAGATCACCGATTTCGGCATCGCGAAGATCGCGTCGAACTCGGCGAACCTCACTTCCACGGGACAGTTTCTCGGGACGCCGAACTACATGGCGCCCGAACAGGTCAAAGGGCAGCCGGTCGATGGCCGGACCGATCTCTTCTCCCTGGGAGTGCTGCTCTACGAAGCGCTCACGGGGAAGAAGCCGTTTGCCGGCGACTCGCTCACGGCAATCTCCTACAAGATCGTGCACGAGCCGTTCACCGCGCCGAGGCGGGTCGACGGGAGGATTCCGCAGGGATTCGAGCCGATTCTGTCGAAATGCCTCGCGAAAGAGCCGGCGCTTCGGTACCAGAGGGGGCGCGATCTCGCCGCCGATCTCCGGCGCCTCTCTGAGACGCTGGCTGCCGAGAGCGCTGCCGCCGCGAGGGTCGCCGGGCCTGGCGCGACGCTGGTAGATCAGGCGGGGATTCCGACCATGCAGCTCGATCCGGGACGAACGATCGAGTTGCAAGTCCCCGGCTTTTCCGACGTCGAGGCGGATTTGCCCCCGGCCGCGGCCGCGCCGAAGGACGACTCGACGCCCATCAGCGGGGTGAGGCGCATCCCCGTCGCGGCGTCCGAGCCGACGCCGTCCGATCGTGCCCGGGCGTGGTGGCGCGCCGTCGTCGCGCTGCTGCGCACGAAAGTGCCGCTTCCGATGGCTCTCGGCGTGCCGGGCGTTCTTCTGTTGGCGTTCGGAATCGTGTCGATCGTTCTCTACTCGAAGATCGTGCCTCTTCCTCCGCACGACCCGACGCTCGACTACCAGCTGGCAACCCGGCGCGCGAAGAAGGCCGAAGCCGAGAGCCTCTACACGAAAGGGGACGTCGAGGGCGCGCTCGCGAAATACCGCGAGATCGTGGCGACGACGCCTAACGCGGCGTGGGCCAGCCGTCGTATCCGTGAGATCGAGCGGATGCTCAAGTACGACGCGCGGCAACGACAGCTGTTCGAGCTCGCGGGGCGGAAGTTCGACGCCGCCAAATCGGTGTTCGACCAGGGTGACTACGAGCGTGCGCGCGGCATGTTCGAGGAATCGTTCCGCCTCGACCCGAGCAACCCGAACGACCCGGGGCGGCACATCCGCCTGAGCGAAGAGCGGCTCATGATCCAGCGGCTCGCCAGAATCAAGGGTGTCGTGCCTCCCGAAGGCAAGGCCGGTATTCTCTTCCGGCTGAGCAGCCCGACCAACGACGGTCAGGTCGTCGTGCTCGTCGACAAGAAACAGATCCTCCGCGAGGCGCTATGGGAAGAGGGAACGGGGATGGCGCAGCGGAGGGTGCCGCGAAACGTCGTTGCGTACCGCAGCATCGATCCCTCGGCGGCGCAGATCGTCGTCGAGATCACGATCCCGGGGTGGAAGTTCCGCGAGACCCGCACGCTCGACGTGACGACCGTGGCCGGAAACGTCTACCGGATCGGCGTGACGCTCGACCGCAACACGAGAAGGCTCGACATCAGTCTCTCGGAGTGACGAGATAGGCGATTCCTCGGGGCCGAGCTTGAAGAGTTCAGACACGAGTCAGGTTAGGCCTGGAGGATCCTGCGGGGACAACCCAGGCCGAACCTGAAAAGTCCGGCCGCAAGGACGAGAGAAGTGTCGCGCGAGAGTTGCCGTCGCGTGAATCGACCACCCGTCACGAGACAGCCGTCAGTCGCGCTCCCTCGATCACCGTCGCACGCCCCCAGGCCCCGGCATCGAACGGGAACCAGATCGCGTCGCCGGTCATCCGAACGAACGACGGCGCGAAAGTGTCGCGCGCAAGGTCCAGCTCTGCAGGTGTCGATGCGCCGCCCATCGTGACGAGAATCCGCGCGCTCACCGTGTTGCGCGTCAGGCGGAAGGGGCGCAGGAGCGCGACGGCGCGCGCTCCGCGATGGCGGCGGCTGCGCGTCGGGGCCGCCCTGCGCCCCAGCTCCGCGCTCACGTGAAACCACGAAGGCACGGGCGCAATGCGATAGCTCGGGCGGTAGAGCGACGCAGCCGGCGCGGCGGCGATCTCCTCCGCCTCGACCCGCGTGCCGACGCCGTCGAAAGGCCAGGCCGGATGCGTCGATTGCGTGACGCGAAGGCGCGAGCCCGCGACGAGCGCGGGATGCTCCGCCACGAAGCGCCACAACGCCGCCGCCACGCACGGCGAGAGCTCGACGGTGATGTCGGGCGGCAATGGGCCGGAGTCGGGAAGGCGGAGGGCATCGGCCGCTTCCATCGCCGCGTGCAGCGGCAGCGTCTCCGGGCTCGTCGCGCCGAGCTCGACGTCGACGCGGAGCGCGCGGTCGCGATTCACGAGCGCGAGGTGGGCGCGCGCGATCTGCTCGGTCCACGCTGCTGCCCGGCGGTCGCCTTCGAGCACGTGTTCCGCGAGGCCCGCGACGACGGTGAGCCGCTCGACCCCGACGCCGTCTCCTCCGAGCGCCGCGAGCCTGCGTGCGACGTCGGTCGCGCCGGCGACGTCGGGAGCGTGGGCGAGCGTCCTCTCTCCGCGGGACTCGGCGCGGAAGTGGCCGCGTTCGCGGGTCGCGATGCCGTGCTCGCGCGTGACCACGGTCGAGATCGATCGGCCGTTCCGCTCGATGCGCACCGAGTTGCCGCGCTTGGTGTAGGTTTCCTTCATCGGGGCCGCGCCACGAGTCCTGTCGCGATGCTGCCGACCGGCAGCGGTTGACCTTCGTCCGAGCAGATGACGCCGGGGTAACGGGCAGGTTCGCCGAACCATCCCTCGAGCCGCGCCGCAAGCTCGCTGCGGCTCCCGCGCACGGTGAAACGCGGCAGCAGCGCGCGGTCGTTTCCTTCGACGAGCTCGGCGAGCGAGACGCGGATCGCGACCTCGTCGGTCAGCGGATCCCAGCAGCCGTGCTCGACGAGCCGTACCTCGACGCGCGGCGACGGCAGAGGCATCGAAGCTCCCGACGCCTCCACGCTCAGGTTCGACATCCGGGTGATCGGCGTGTCGCGGAACGACCAGCGGCGCAGCGCCGACGGGCCGTCTCCTCTCGTCAGGTCGCGACGCGAGACCGGCCGCCCGCAGTCGTCCGCGCTCAGCCGGCCGATGGCGGTGAGCGACGGGTCGTCCAGAACCTCGAGCCACTTCGGCCACTTCACGCGCGGCGCCGCGCGCTCCGACGGATGGCCCAGCGCCTCGTGCAGCAGCACGGCGGCGCTCCCGCCCGCCCACGCGATTGGCAGGGCATCGCTGCGCGCCTCCCTCGCCGAAGGCCGCGCGAGCGTCGTCGCGAGCCATCGCAGGTCGGCGTGGAGTGACTCGGGCGTCGAGACGATCGAGACGTGCGCGTGGTCGTGCGCGGGAGCGGTGGTGACGACGAGCTCCGTGAGGCTCGTGTCGGCCTCGGCTCCGCGGTGGGCGACGACGCGACGACGCGAGATCGCATGGAATCGCCATCCGGCGTAGAGGTCGGGATCGAGGTCGGTCGCGGGAGCCGCGGGCTCGGGTGCCGCGAGAAGCTCGGCGACCAGAGGGGGCATGCCTCGCGTGAACGGCGTGTCGGTGGCGTCGATCTCGACCGAGCCTCCGCGGATCCGCGTGCGCGCCCAGCCGCGGTCGAAACGCGCGAGCTCGGTGACGAGCCTGCCGCCGCGGCAGAGCCGGCGTTCCTCGACGATCGACGACGCGAACCAGTTCTGCGTCACGGGCGACTCTCCCGGAGCGGTGGAGGCGACTTCACCTCCACAGGCTACTAGACCGGCTCGGGCTCGTAGTTGAAAAACTTGGTCAGCTCGTGGCGGAACACGAGCTTGAAGTCGCCGATCGGGCCGTTGCGCTGCTTGGCGATGATGATCTCGGCGATGCCCTTTTCCTCCGAGTCCTTGTGGTAGACCTCGTCGCGATAGATGAACATGACGAGGTCGGCGTCCTGCTCGATGGCGCCCGACTCGCGAAGGTCGGCGAGCTGCGGCCGGTGGTCTCCCGTGCGCTGCTCGGGCCGGCGCGAGAGCTGCGAGAGCGCCATGACCGGCGCATCCATCTCCTTGGCGAGCGCCTTGAGGCCGCGCGAGATCTGCGAGATCTCCTGGTTGCGCGACTCGCTCCGCCCGCGGAAATGAACGAGCTGCAGGTAGTCGACCATGATCATGTCGAGCCCGTGCTCCATCTTGAGGCGGCGCGACTTCGCCCGCATCTCGAGGATGTCGATCGCGGCGCTGTCGTCGATCCAGATCTTCGCCTTCGAGAGCCGTGCCGACGCTTCCGCGAGCGCGTCCCAGTTCTTCTTCGAGAGCAGCCCCGAGCGGATCAGCTGCGTCGACACTCCCGCTTCCGACGAGAGAAGCCGGAGGCCGAGCTGCTCCTTCGACATTTCGAGCGAGAAGATGCCGACGTTCTGCATCGGCTCGCCATCGCCGGGACGGGGGATCGCGATCGCCTCGGCGATGTTCATCATCAACGAGGTCTTGCCCATCGACGGGCGGGCCGCGAGGATCACGAGATCCTTGCGCTGGAAGCCGGAGGTCATCTCGTTGAGGCGGTCGTAGCCGGTCGGAATGCCGGTGATCAGCTTTCCCGCACCCTGCAGCTGCTCGATCGCGCCGAGGTTCTTCCGCGTGATCTTGTCGAGGCCGGTGAAGCCCTGGTCGGTGCTTCCCTCGGCGATGTCGTAGAGGTTCTTCTCGGCCGCGCCGAGCACCTCGCCCGGATCGCCCGGCGCGTCCATCGCCGAGCGCATGATCTGATTGCCCATCAGCGCCAGGCGCCGCAGCGTCGACTTGTCCTTCACGATGCGCGCGTAGCGCTCGACGTTCGCGATGTCGGGAATGCCGTTGACGAGCGAGGAGACATAGGCCGCGCCGCCGGCCAGCTCGAGTTGCGCCGTGCGCGAGAGTTCCTCGTGGACCGTGAGCAGGTCGATCTCGCGCGATTGCTCGGCGAGATTCTGGATCGCGGTGAAGATCACGCGATGACCGTCGCGGTAGAAGTCCTCGGAATGAAGGATGCCGACCACCCGATAGAACGACGAGGCGTCGATCAGGATCGAGCCGAGGACCGACCGTTCCGCCTCCGGGTTCTGGGGCAGCGGCTTGTCGATCGCGAGCGTCAGAGGTGTGAATGCCATCGGAGAAGGCCCGGCTCCGGGGCAGCGTGACGGCGCGTGACGCGCGAGCATCCTGTCCGGATCGGGAGGAGGATCATAATTGATTTTGCCCGCGCGTGGGGGAGTGGGGAACCGCCGATTTCCCGATCGCCGTCTTCCCGAATTCCCGGCGCGGGGAGGGCGCCTGCCGACGAGACCCCGGAAAGGCGGACCGAGGGAGCCGGGCATTCCGGAAACGGCGCGATTCCGCTCAGTCTCCCGTCGGAATGGCCCTCCGGCGAGGGGTGTTCCGAGCGTCCGGTTGTGACCTTTACCTTGCCGGATGCGTCTCACTGGCGATTTGAACCACCTGGAGGATCGATGAAACGGATGCTCTTCACTCTTGCTCTTGCCATGACGGCAGCAGGCGCTCTGGCACAGGGTGCCGAACCCGCGGAGGACAAGATCGTCGCCCGCGTGAACGGCGAGGCGATCACTGCCGACAAGTTCGACCATCTCTGGAATGCGCTTCCGCCGGAGACTCGCAAGAACTACGAACTGAACGGGGGCGGAAAGATCGGCTTCCTCGACAACTACATCGATCGCTGGCTCATCGTGCAGCAGGCGAAGAAGGAAAAGTTCGACCAGCGCCAGGACGTGCAGTACGAGCTCGAGCGCGAGCGGGAGCGCACGCTGATCAACCTCTACGTGCAGAAGGTGGTCGCGGCGGACGTCTTCTCGGAGGCCGAGCTTCGCCAGTATTACCAGGACAACCGCCGGGAGTTCGCGAGGCCGGAGCGCGTGAAAGCGCGGCACATCGTCGTGACGCCCCTGTCGATGCCGGTCTACAACAGCGCGAACGACGACGCGGCGACGGAAGAAGCGGCCGTGCAAAAGATCGAGATGCTCAAGAAGCTCCTCGCCGATCCGAAGGCGAGCTT
This sequence comes from Thermoanaerobaculia bacterium, assembly GCA_023700825.1. GTDB lineage: Bacteria > Acidobacteriota > Thermoanaerobaculia > Gp7-AA8 > Gp7-AA8 > JACPDH01. The sequence continues at coordinate 17,754 of JAMPYE010000015.1, forward strand.
CTCGGACCTTGCCTCCACCTACTCGGAGGATCTCTCCGCGAAATCGGGAGGAGATCTCGGCTGGGTCCAGAAGGGACGGGTCTCGCCGGCGCTCGACCAGGCGATCTTCGCCCTTCAGCCGGGAGAGACGTCGGATGTCGTGAAGACCGAGTTCGGCTACCACATCGCGCGCTGCGATGCGCGCGAGCCCGCGGGGTTCACGCCCTTCGAGGAGGCGCGCCAGCAGATCGTCGACAAGATGCTCAAGGACCGCCAGGCGGACGTGATCGCGGCGGGCACCGCCCTGACGAAGGACCTGCGCCGGGCGAGCGCAATCACTGTGTATCGAGAAAACCTCTAGCCGTCAGCAATTGGTGACTTTCCGCGAGGCGGGCCGACGAGGCCCGCCTCGTTGCGTTTCCGGGGAACGGGCGCGCTGCCGTCGGGGCCGTATAATCGACGCATGGCATTCCTACACGCCCGCGGGCTGGCAAAGGCGTACGAGAGCGGGAACGTGTCGGTCGAGGTGTTTCGATCGCTCGATGTCGAGGTCGAGCGGGGCGAGATGCTCGCCGTCGTGGGGCCTTCGGGCATCGGCAAGTCAACGCTGCTGCATCTGCTCGGCGGGCTCGACCGCGCCGACGGCGGGACGATCGAGGTCGAGGGACGGCAGTACGCGTCGATGTCGAACGACCAGCTCGCGCGGTTCCGGAACGACAAGGTCGGATTCGTGTTCCAGTTTCACCACCTTCTCCCCGAATTCACGGCCGAGGAGAACGTCGCGATGCCCGGCTGGATTGGAAGAATGGCCCGGGAGGAGGCGTTGCGAAAAGCGACGGCGCTTCTCGAGGAGTTCGGGCTTGCCGACCGGGCGCGGCACTTTCCGAACCAGTTGTCGGGAGGCGAGCAGCAGCGGGTCGCGATCGCGCGGGCACTGCTTTCCGACCCGGTGTTGCTCCTGGCGGACGAGCCGACGGGCAACCTGGACGTGGAGACGAGCGAGAGAGTGTTCGAGGTGATGAGGAGCTGTCAGGCGAGACGCGGCCTAACCGCGGTGATCGTGACCCACAACACGGAGCTCGCGTCGCGATGCGACCGGGTCTTCGAAATGAAGCGCCGGAGCCCTGCCGACCATGTTCGAGAAATATAACGAGAAAGCGAGACGCGCGCTCTTCTTCGCGCGCTACGAGGCGTCGAAGCTCGGCTCGAGGGTCATCGAGTCGGAGCACATCCTGCTCGGCGTCCTCCGCGAGGGCGAAGACATCATCAAGGAGATCTTCTCCCGTTTCAACGTGAAGCCCGACCAGATCCGCCGCGACGTCGAAGGGGACCGGCTCTTCGTCGACCGAATCTCCTCGTCGGCCGAGCTGCCCCTCTCCGAAGAGTCGAAGAAGATCCTCGCCTACGCCTCGCACGAGGCGGAGTCGATGCTCCACCAGTACGTGGGGACCGAGCACCTGCTGATCGGCGTGATGCGCGTGGAGTCGTCGACCGCCGCGCGGCTGCTCACCGGCAAGGGCATGAACGTCTACGGCGTCCGCGAGGAGACGGTCGCGATCCTCAAGGAGCGAGAGGCGGACAAGCAGAAGAAGGAACTTCCGTTCCTGGCCGAGTACGCGCGCGACTTCTCGCAGCTGGCGCAGCAGGGGCAGTTCGATCCGCTGGTCGGCCGCGACAAGGAAGTCGACCGCATCATCCAGATCCTGTCGCGCCGGACGAAGAACAACCCGATCCTGCTCGGCGAGCCGGGCGTCGGCAAGACCGCGATCGTCGAGGGGCTCGCGCAGCGGATCGTCGACGGCAACGTGCCGCTCTTCATCGCGAACCGCAGGATCCTCTCGCTCGACCTGTCGCTGATCGTGGCGGGCACCAAGTACCGCGGCCAGTTCGAGGAGCGGCTCAAGGGGATCATCAAGGAGCTGAAGGAGAACAAGGACGTCATCATCTTCATCGACGAGATCCACTCGCTGATCGGCGCCGGATCGGCGGAGGGCTCGCTCGACGCCGCGAACATCCTCAAGCCCGCGCTCTCGCGCGGCGAGATCGCCTGCATCGGCGCGACGACGATCCGCGAGTACCGGCGCTACATCGAGAAGGACCGCTCGCTGCTCCGCCGCTTCCAGGCGATCAACGTCGCTCCGCCTAACGAGGAGGAGACCCTTCAGATCCTCGACGGCGTCAAGGAGCGCTACGAGTCGTTCCACAAGGTGAAGTACTCCGAGGAGGCGATCCGCTCCGCGGTCTACCAGTCGAACCGCTACATCACCGACCGTTTCTTCCCCGACAAGGCGATCGACATCCTCGACGAGGCCGGCGCGAAGGTGAAGCTCCGCCACGTCGCCGACACCCAGATTCTCCGCCGCCTCGAGACCGAGGTCCGCTCGGTCGTCAAGGACATGAAGAAGGCGATCTCCGACAAGGACTTCGAGCGCGCCGTCCTCCTGCGCGACCGCGAGATCGAGGTCAAGGAGGAGATCGAGCGCTTCAAGGAGGATCGCGAGGGCGAAGGCGAGCAGCTCATCGAGGTCACGCAGAGAGACGTCGAGGAGATCATCTCGTCCTGGACCGACATCCCCGTGACGGCGCTCGAGGCCGACGAGGCCACCAAGCTGATCACGATGGAAGAGACTCTCATGCGGCGCATCGTCGGCCAGGACAAGGCGATCCGCGCGATCTCCCGCGCGATCCGCCGCTCCCGGCTCGGCGTCGCCTCGCCGAACCGCCCGATGGGCTCGTTCGTCTTTCTCGGAACCTCCGGCGTCGGCAAGACCGAGGTCGCCCGCAGGCTCGCCGAGTTCCTCTTCGGCTCCCAGAAGCACCTCGTCCGCTTCGACATGTCGGAGTACATGGAGAAGCACGCGGTGTCGAAGCTGATCGGCTCGCCTCCCGGGTACGTCGGGCACGAGGAAGGGGGACAGCTCACCGAGCGCGTCCGGAGAAACCCCTACTCCGTCGTGCTGCTCGACGAGATCGAGACGGCGCACCCCGACATCGCGAACCTGCTCCTGCAGATTCTCGAGGACGGCATCCTGACCGACTCGCTCGGCAACCAGGTCGACTTCCGCAACACCCTGATCATCATGAC
>JAMPYE010000437.1 GCA_023700825.1 Thermoanaerobaculia bacterium
CGCGCTTGCCTGGACGCCGACGTTACGGAACTCCTGCTACGCCTCCCTGCGGATCAACTTGCCGAGCGCTTCGCGGCTCGCGTCGAGCAGCTCGCCGACGCGCGCGTGGTTCACGTCGGCGACGATGATCTGGCCGACCTCGGTGTTGACCTCGCTGTAGAGGCCGTGCTCCTTCATCTTCGCCGCCTGGTACTGGTTGTCGTCGGTCGGCGTGACGTAGTGGACCGAGTCCGCCTTGTAGCGGTGGATCAGATAGAGGTGGAGCAGCGTCATCAGCCTCTTCTTGCGCAGCTTCTCGTCGAAGGTGTTCTGGTCGCGCACCGAGAGGATGTTCCTCCCGCGGCGATCCTGGATCGGGGCGAAGACGATGTTCGCCTCCTTCTCCCCGCCCTTGGTCAGGATGCTGAGCTCCAGCAGCTCCGACCCCGCCCGGTGCGGCCGCAAGTCGACGGTCAGGCCGTCGGAGATCTGGTTGTGGTCGCTCCAGAGCTTCAGCCACTCCTCGAGCACCTTCTTCGGCACTTCGGTCTGGATGAGGTGCTGATGCTGCGTCGATCCCTTCCCCATTGCCTTCGTCGTCGCGGTCCTGCCCGACGACGCGGCGAGCGCGCCATCTCCGCGCGGGCCGCCGACGAGCGTCTGCGGCGTCCGATACGGCGACTCGAGCAGCCGGAGCTTCCTCTGCAGCTTCGCGAGCGCGAGCATGCCGTCCTGCTGGAGAGCGGTCGCAAACTCCTCCGCGGCGAGGCCGTCGAGCTGGTGCCCGCCGTAGGTGATGAAGTTGAAGACGAAGCCCATCTTCCCGAGCTCTTCGGGGAACTTGCGCATGTCGTCGTCGGTCATCCCCGTCGAGTCCCAGTTGAACGACGGCGAGAGGTTGTACGCCATCATCTTGTCGGGGAACTTCGCGTGGATCGCCTCGGCGAATTCGTGCGCCTCCTTGAGGTTCGCGGTCGCCGTCTCCATCCAGAGGATGTCGCAGAAGGGCGCCGCGGCGAGCGACTTCGCGATCGCGTACTCGATGCCGCCGCGAACCTGGTAGTAGCCCTCGGTCGTCTTCGCATGCTCGCAGTCCCAGACGATGTTCACCCCTAACGTCTTCGCCTTCTTCCGGGCGGCGTAGAGCGACGCCGTCTTCGCGAATTCGCGCCATTGGTCGACGCTCATCTCGAGCTGCTCACCCTCGCCCGCCCTGAACTCGAGCACCTTGGCGACCGCCTCGCCGTACGTCTCGAGCCCCGCCTCCTTCTCCCAGAGGTCGAGCATCTTTCCCGCCACGTTGTCGAAGGCCGCCTCGGCATGCATTTCGGGATTCTTCTTCAGCGGCGCGATGACCTCGACGACTTGCGCCCCCAGCCCCGTGCGATCGAGCCAGGCATCGGCCGCGGCGAGCTCGTCGTCGCAGATCGCGTAGAGAAGGTGGCCGTTCAGCTCGTGGACGCCCGACGTGAAGAAGCGTCGCATGAGCGCGAGGAACGCGGCCTTGTAGGTGGGAATGTTGACGTTCGTCGCACCGAGGATGAAGGGATGGTCGCGCTCGTCACCACGGCTGTCGAGCAGGTTCGCCGCCTCGGCGTCGGTGCGGGCGACGATGATGCCGGGGACGTTCATGACGTCGAGCTGGAAGCGCGCGGCGTTGAGCCGCTTGATCTGCTCGTCCGACGGAACGAGAACCTTGCCTCCCTGGTGGCCGCACTTCTTGGTGCCCGGGCGCTGGTCCTCGATGTGATAGCCGGGCACGCCGACCTCGACGAAGCGCTTGATGAGGTTGCGCACGTGCGGATCGCCGCCGTGGCCGGTGTCGGCGTCGGCGATGATGAAGGGGCGATAGTCGTAGACCGGCGACGCCGCGCGCTGCTTCTCGGTCATGCGCGAGCGGAGATACTGCTGGTTCTTGTCGGCGGTCAGCAGCGCACGGACGAGGCCCGCGGCCTCGTCGGGAACCTGGCTGAGCGGATAGCTGGCGAGATCGGGGCCGGGATCTTCCTGCGTCGATCCCTTCGCGGAGGTAGCCCACCCGCCGAGGTAGATCGCCTCGATGCCCACGCGCTTGAGCGTGCAGGCCTGGCCGGGAGAGTAGGGGCCGAAGGTCGTGACGCTCTTCCGCTTGACGAAGAGCTCGCGCAGGCGGTCGTAGAACGCGGCGGCAGCCTCGCGCGCGACCGTGTAGTCGGTCGCGATCGTGCCGCGCTGCTCGGCGATCTGTCGCGCCGAGAAGAGCCGCGTAATTCCCGAAAAGCGGGGGCTGTCGAAGTACTGCTGGATCGCGGCGATCTGCTGTTCGAACGGGGACATCGTCAGGCTCCTGCGGTCATCGTTGGAAATCGAGGTTCTCGGTGATCCGGGTTCCGTCTTTGGCGAAGGCGTCGAGGTAGAGCGCGATGCGCTCGCGCGCGCTCGCGAGATCCTGCACGTTCAGGTTGATGTTCAGGAGGTCGATGTCCCAGGGAGGCTTGGTCGCGCTGCGGATGTAGTGCTCGACGATCTCGCAGGCGATCGGTAGCGTGGTCTCCTTGGAGTCGTCGTGCACGTCGCGATCGCCGGCGCGCCTGAGCTTCGCGAACTCCTCGTCGAGCAGCCGCTCGAAGAGCTCCATCGTGAAGACGTCGCCCGCTTTCGCGCCGGTCTCAGCGTCGTCGTCGGTCAGCGTCGCTCCCTTGTGGAGCCACTCCCAGAGAATACTGAGCCGGATCTCGCCGGTCGCCATGTCCTCCATCAGGTAGAGGACGTCGTCGTTGCCGAAGAAGTCCGCGGGCTTGAGCGCGGCGGCCTGGAAGCCCTGGGCGAACGCGTTGCCGTACTGGAGCGCGACGCTGAGCAGGTCGCGCGCGCCGCGAACGGTGCGGGGCGCCGGCTCGAGCAGCGCGAGGTTGGCAGCGTCCTTATCTGTGTACGTGAGTCGCGGGAACGCGCGGCCGAGCTGGTTCGCTTCGCCCACCTTCTCCCAGACGGGACGGACGATGTGGACCATCTTCCAGTGCGCGACCCACTTGCCGCTCGCGCCTTCGCGCTGCTCGCGCTCGCCGCCGGCGACGGCGCGCTTCATCCCCGCGGCGACGCCCTCGCGCGAGCCGACCGGGATGTTAGGCTCCATCCCTCCCTGCCAGAGCGCGCACTGGCCGTTCTGGTCGGGGGTGTTCACGGCGCGGCGGACGCGGTCCTCGTAGACGCGCATGTAGCCGTAGGTCATCGTGATGGCGTCGATGTTCGGGTTGACGAACTCCGCATCCCACGAGAGCGCGTCGGAGACGCTGTTGATGTAGTCCCAGCGGCCGGTGTTGTAGCCGACGAAGTGGAGGCCGAGGGCGGCGCGGATCTCCATCAACTGGAAGCACTCCTCGATCTGCTCGATGAGGACGTAGCACTTGATCGTGCCGAGCGCGAGCCCCAGGTGCTTCTCCATGGTGGAGAGCATCGTGTTCCAGACGGCGGCCTCTTCCGCGGTCTGGATCTTCGGCAGGTAGAGAACGATCGACCGCCCCTCGGAGCGGAGCTGAAGGTAATTGTTGACGACGTACAGGACCAAGTCGACGATCGAGGCGGAGAAGCCGGTGCCGTCCGCCTCGCGGACGTGGCGGTCGTCGAGATGGAGGCCGCGGGCGCGGAAGATGCGCGTCGTGAAATCGAGCTGCGCCTTCCAGTCGGCGATGATCTCCCGGCCGAAGAAGCCGTGCGCCCACAGGTTCATCTCGTGCGCGACGTGCTCGGCGACGTCGAGAAAGAGCGGATCCTTCGCGAAGGCGAGCTTGAGGTTGCGCTGGTTGTCGAGCGACATGGTCTCGACCTGGCCGAGGGCGTCCTCGCCGTCGAACATCCACCCGTCGGCACCGGAGAGAAGTGCGTAGGCGACGTTGCGCAGGCCGCTCTTCGCCGACGCGTGCGGCTTCGTCGCGGGCCCGGTCCCCTGAATCCATTGCCTCTGCAGGTCGGGCGGGATCTCGCTCCCGTCGAAGTTCCCCTCGCGCGCGTCCTTCACGCGGATGGAGGTCCGGGGGATGAGCGTGTTGGGATCGAGGAACGCGATCCGGCGCCGGTTGCGGATGCGGTCGAGCCGCCGCGCGGTGCGCGCCGCCATGACCTCGCGCCGGTCGCGATTGAGCGGCGCGAGCGCCTCGAGAGCCTTCAGCGCGACGGGCGTGTAGATGTCGGCATACGCGTCGAGGACGCCGGTGCGGTAATCGAGAAGTCGGGTCATCAGGCGGCTCCGGTTGGCGAGAAGCAAAAGCGATCCAGACGTCCAGGGGAAGAGACCCGCTCATGCTACCGCGCATACCCCGGTCGCGGGAAGTTGGGGAAGTTGGGGTCGCACCTGGAAACTCAA
>JAMPYE010000438.1 GCA_023700825.1 Thermoanaerobaculia bacterium
CATCCGCGAGCTCGTGCCGTACCTTCGCCAGGAAAACCTCGTGTTCGGGGTCAACCACCTGCTCCAGAACTACCGCATGAAGAACGTCGCGTCACGCTACATCGGCGAGATGATCGAGATGTTCGACGTGTTCGAGGTCATCAACGGTGCCATGGCGTCGTCGAACAACCGCGTGACCTACCAACTCATCGACACCTTCAGGCGCAACGGTCGCCGCCTCTCCATGGTCGGCGGGAGCGACGCGCACACGCTCAAGCACGTCGGCAAGGTCTACACCGTCTCCGCAGCCGGCTCGATCGCCGAGTTCATCGAGAACGTTCGGGCCGGCGACTGCTTCGCGTGGGGTCAGGAGATGCGCTTCGTCGACCTCGTCAGCGACATCTACCTGCTGCTTCTCGCGTATTACGCCGAGACCCGAAACGACCTTCAGTCGTTGGAGTACACGAGCGCCGACAAGACCGTGCAGCTGATGGGCCGCCTCGCGGGAATCCCCACCGCGATCTCCGGCATCCCCGCAGCGATCACCTCTCTGAACTACCTCAAGCAGATCGTGGTCAGCAAGGGGATCGGGTGGAAGCTGTCGAGCCTGATCGAGAAGATCGAGCGCAAGGTCTCGGGCTGAGCTTCGGGAAGCGGCGGGCTAGAACGAGATGCCGAGGCCGCCAACTAGCCGCGTGGCATCGCGCTCCGTCGTCGTCGTGGCGCTCGAGTCGCGCTCGCGGGTCAGAGCCACGCCGAGCATCAGGCGAAGGTCGACCGGAAGCCTCAGTGACTGCGCCAGCACTACGCTGGCCCGCTCGACCTCGCGGTAGACGCTCTCCTCTTCGGGCAGCGGCTGGCCGAGTTGCCGGTAGGCGATGTCGATCGTCGTGCCCGCACCCTCGTGAGAGGCCCGAACCGCAGCGACGAGATACTCGCGCGGCGAGCCCGTCACGTCACCCTGCCCTGCGATTTCTCCCGCCGACGCATCGAAGCCAAAGGTCATGCTTGCAAGAGCCGCGGAAGCCGCGAGCGCGACCGACCGCGCTTCGTCTCCCCTCTCCATGTACAGGCCGTCCCAGAACTCTTCGAACCGATCGTCGAAGAAGACGTAAGCCGCATTGTCCGACTGGCTGATCGCCCCGGAGGCCGTCACCGATCCCGACCGCCCCAGTTCGCGAGTGATCGCAACTCCGTACCGATAGCTCGAGTCGGCCGCCGGAATCCGCCCCAGTTGGGTGACGAGCGGGGCCACGGCAACTGTCCCCTGCTCGGATGCCAGCTTGTACGAGCCCGATACGGTGAGCCTCGCCAGCTTCACGGATCCGATCGACGCAGCAGCCTGCGGAACGTATTCGACTCCGCCATGCCTCCCTGCCCGCGTCAGCAACCCGTAGTCCATCGCGAGCGAATGCATCGGGGCGAAGCTACCAACGGTGAAGACCTCGGCGTAGACGACCGACGCGCCGTCCGGGCCGGCTACTCCGCTCGTCTCCTCGGCGACGCGAAGCTGTACGCCAAGACCCGCTCGCTCAGACCGGTAAAGGCTGCGCCCACCTTCGATTTCGAGCCCGTCGCTCGGCCCCGAATCTCCGCCGAACACGTTCTCACGCTCGAAATAGCGGAGCGAGACGCGTGTCTGGCGGCCGACCCAGGCGATGCTGTGGTTCTGGAGCGCAGTGTCCTGAGTGCCGGGCATCGACTGCTGCCACGAGGCGCTGCTGGACACGATCCGGTACGCACCGCCACGTGGAGCCCGAACCTCGAGCGCTACATCGGCCGCCTCGGCGATTCCTGCCACCGCGGCACTCGCGCTTACGACCGTCTGACGGCGCCCGTTGAGGTCGACACTCCAATCTCCGACCCCACCACGCAGCGCGAGCATCGTCCGGTCGGCGGTGCGTTCGCTCGCATAGCCGTCGTAGCCCTGGATCGAGGTCACGTCGCCCGCGAAGGCAGTGCGCACGGGCGCCTCAGGCTCCACCTGCGGCTCCTCGAGTACCGCCTCGACCTCGCGGAGTATGTCGCGAGGAAGCGCGCGACGGATCTCCCACGCGGTCTCCTTGTCCGATTGCGTGAGCGCTGCCTCGCGCTTCATCCGGATCGACAGGCGGTGCTCCTTCCTGCCCGGCACGACCATCGCGAGAGCGGGCGCGAACCCGCGCTTGACCGCGATGACGCGGTAGACGCCGAGCGGCAACGGAGCGAGAGAAAACTGGCCGAGCTCGTTGGTGCTGGCACGCTCGTCGTATCGCGCGGAGAGACCGAAAGCGATCACCAGGGCATCGCTGACAGGGACGCCTCCCGAAAGGACGTCGCCTCCCACGTCGAGGAACGATTCGACCCCTCTCGACTCGCCCGCCCGGGCCGCCGTCGTGGCAACCAGCAGGGCGGCGATTGCGAGCAACCGGAACCGCATTTCAGGTGGTCTCCTGCCGGGAGAATACGCCCGATCCGGGGTTCGGGGTACCTATCTTGCCTTCCGCGGCCGCCCCGGCGCGCCAGTTTCACCCGATCGTAACTGCGGGCCCCATGGCCAGACAGGGGCTTGGTAAGAGCTCAGATCTCGCCAATCCGATGAACCCTCAGTACGTTCGTCTTCGCCTGATGGAAGAGCGGCGAGCCCATCAGGATCACGATTCTGTCGCCCACCTGTGCGAAGTCGCGCTCCTGCAGGAACCCGTCGACCTGCGCGACCACCTGCTCGTGATATTCGCCCGGGTCAGGCAGAACGAACGGCATCGTTCCCCAGAGCAGGTTGATCCGGCGAGCAACCTCCTCGGTGGGCGTGAGCGCGATGATTGGAGCCATCGGGCGGAACTTCGACATCAGGCGCGCGGTGAAGCCGCTCTGCGTGAAGACCACGACATAGGTCGCTCCGATGCTCCGGCTCGTGTAGTCCGCGGCGCCGGCAAGGGCGTCGGTCACGCCGCGGTCCTCCGCCGTTCCGAACGGCTCCCGGACCTTCAGCGACCAGAGCTCGGGGCTTCCTTCCGCCTCACGGACGATGCGGTCCATCATCGAGACCGCTCCCACGGGATACGCGCCGGAGGCCGTCTCCGCGGAAAGCATTACGGCGTCGGTTCCGTCGAAGATCGCGTTGGCGACGTCGGACGCCTCCGCGCGCGTCGGTCGCGCGTTCGTCGTCATCGACTCGAGCATCTGCGTCGCGGTGATCGCGAACCGGCCGGCGCGGCTCGCACGATGGAGCACGAGCTTCTGGACGATCGGCACTCGCTCCGGTGGCAGCTCGACTCCGAGGTCGCCGCGGGCGACCATCACGCCGTCGCAGAGATTGAGGATCGCGTCGAGATTCTCGATCGCCTGCTTCTTCTCGAGTTTGGCGATGACGCCAATCCTCTCGCCGCCGTGCGACTGCAGGATCTCCCGCAGCTGGAGGATGTCTTCGGCACGCTGCACGAAGGACGCTGCGATGTAGTCGACGTTCTGGCCAACCGCGAACTCCAGGTCCGCCTTGTCCTTCTCGGTGATGGCGGGAATCGTCAGCTCGGTGTCGGGGAAGTTCATCCCCTTCTTCGACGAGATCGGCCCGCCGTTGACGACCCGCGTCCACACGATCTCCGCCTTCTCGATCGACTCGACCATGAGCTCCACGAGGCCGTCGTTGATCAGGATGCGGTCGCCTACGCCGACCTGGGTTGGCAGTTCGATGAACGGCGTCGAAACACCCTTGTCGGTGCCGACGAGCGGCGTGGTCGTGATGAAAAATTCGGCGCCGTCGCGAAGCTGAACCGTGCCGTACACCTCACCGATCCGGATCTTCGGTCCCTGGATGTCGCCGACGATCGGAACGTGAACCCGGAGGGCCGCGGCGACTTCGCGAATCGTCGCGATCAGCCGTCGGTGTTCGTGATGGTTGCCGTGGGAGAAGTTCAGGCGGATGGCGTTCGCGCCGGCCTCGATGAGGGCGCGGATCATCTCCGGGGTGTTCGAAGCCGGCCCCAGCGTGGCGAGAATCTTCGTTCTGCGCATCGTCAACGGCGGGTGGCCAGCATCGGCTGCATCGTCCTGCCGACGACTTCCGCGATCGAGGCGGCCTCGCGCATCAGTACCGCGAAGTCGGACGGGAGAATCGCCTGCGGCCCATCCGAAAGAGCTTCCTCGGGCTTGTGATGAACTTCGATGATGAGCCCGTCGGCGCCGACGGCGATCGCTGCCCGTGACATCGGGCGAACCTTGTTTCGCTTGCCGGTTCCGTGGCTCGGGTCGACGAGCACAGGCAGATGGCTGAGCCGCTTGATCGCGGGGACTACCGACAGATCGAGGGTGTTGCGCGTGTGGTCGGCGAAGGTGCGGACCCCCCGCTCGCACAGGATCACG
>JAMPYE010000439.1 GCA_023700825.1 Thermoanaerobaculia bacterium
GCGCCCAATTCGGCACTCATTCGCTCTTCTGGTGCTTCACGATCCGCCCGTCGACGAGATAGACGACCATCTCCGCGATGTTCGTCGCCGAGTCGGCGATCCGCTCGAAGTACTTCCCGCAAAACGTGAGCCGGATCGCGCGAGAGATGTTGCGCGAGTCCTCGAGCATGTAGGTGAGCAGCTCGCGAAACGAGTGCTCGGTCAGGTCGTCGACGTAGTCGTCGCGTTTGATGACTTCGCGGGCCAGGTCGGCATCCTGGCGCACGAAGGCGTCGATCGCCTGGCGGACCATGTCCCTGGAGATCTGAGCGAGCCGCGGGATGACGATGAGCGGCTTGAGCGGCGCCTCGCGATTCAATTCGATCGCCCGCTCGCAGACATCCTGCGCGAGATCGGCGATCCGCTCGAGCTCCGGCGTGATCCGCATGGCCGTGACGACCATCCGCAGGTCGCTCGCCGCGGGCTGCATCTTCGCGATCAGCTCCATCGTCAGCCTGTCGGCCTCGAGCTCGAGGAGGTCGATCTCGTCGTCCAGCGTGATCACCCGCTCGGCAACGGCACTGTCACGCTCGACGAGCGCGAGGATGCTCTGGTCGATCGCGTCTTCCGCCATGGCTCCCATGCGGAGCATGAGCTCCCTGAGCTGGTCGAAATCCTGGTCGAAGTGGCGTTTCATGACGAGCTCCCGTTGCGCTGGTGCTGCGACCGGCGGCCCTGCCTGGCTCATGGGACCATCGTAGGTTCGCGGCGGTGAACGCCTCGCGCGGATGGCGTGAATTCGATGTAAAGGCCCAACTCGCCCGCGTCGTCGAGCTGCCCGGCCGATGTCGATCGTCCCGGTTCGCATTCGGTCGAGCCGAACGCATAGAATCTCCGCACGATGAAACTGCCCTTCCGCACCGCGCTGCTCGTCCTCGTCACGATCGTGGTCTCCGCCTGCGCCACGGGGCAGAAGAAGGTTTATCCGCCGATCGTGGGAACCTGGATGTACGACTACGCGGCGAGCATCAACGAGACGGGCGACCTCTCTCAGGTTCCGCAGGAGTGGCTCAGCGAGCTCAAGCGCGACGAGGACAAGACCCGCGATCGCCTGCTCGTGCTGATGAATCCTCCCGAGCTCCTCGCGATCGAGACCATGGGCAAGAGGCTCTACATCCAGGGTGGCGGCAGATTCGAGCGCGTCTACTTCCTCGACGGCAAGTCCCCCTCACCCGGCTCGGTCGTCACCTTTTCGGAGCAGTCGATCGTCGCGGTTCACACCGAGCCCGAGATGACCCTGACCGAAACCTGGGAGGTGTCTCCGAATCGGTCGACCCTCGTCGTTTCGATCAGGGTGGAAACCTCGAAGCTTCCGAAACCGCTCGAGGTTCGCCGCATCTATCGCTCGTCCAGCTCGTTCTGACCCTCGGATTTCGCTTCCCGAGCTTCGGCTGCAACCTCCGGCCTTCCCCTTCGTACTCACCTCACAACGACGGGAGGAGTACGAGATGAAAACCCTGATGAATATCGCGGCCGCGGCCCTGCTTACCGGCGGCAGCCTCTGCGCGGCAGAGCTCACGGAGAAGTTCGACAAGACCTTCGTCGGAAAAGCGACGGTAGGAGTCGAGAACGAGAACGGCTCGGTGACCGTGAAGTCGTGGGACAGGCCGGAGATTCGCGTCGAGGCCGAAAAGACCGCGGAAGGCAACAGCGATGCTGCCGCCGCCGCGATGAAAGAGATCAGGATCGACGTCCGCGACGAGGGCGGCACGCTCCGCATCCGCACGGTCATGCCGAAGCGCAACGGTGGCGGCTTCCTGGACTGGCTCGCGGGCACAAACGTCAACGCGAACGTCCGCTACACGGTCACGGTTCCGCGAAAGACCAATCTCGACCTCGAGACGGTGAACGGCCGGATCGAAGTTCGCGAGGTCGAAGGCGTGATGGATCTCGAGACGACCAACGGAAAGATCGAGATCGCGAAGAGCTCGGGACGGGTGAACGCCGAGACTACGAACGGCGGGATCATCGCTCAGCTCGACGCCGTCTCGGCGGGCCAGATGGAGCTCGAGACGACGAACGGCAGCGTCCAGCTGGAGGTGCCAAACGCGTTCCGCGCAAATCTCGACGCAGCGACGACCAACGGCTCGATCAAGTCCGACTTCCCGATCACCGTTCAGGGCTCGATGAGCAAGACGCGGCTCAACGGCAGCCTAAACGGCGGCGGCGAGCAGTTGCGGATCCGCACCACCAACGGAAGCATCAAGATCCTCAAGTCGCAGGGGTAAAGGCAGGCCAAAGGTCAAAGGCCAGAGGCCAAAGGCCAAAGCAGGCGAAAAGCGGACCAGAGACCGAGGCCAGACAGGCAAGAGGCTTGTAGGGGCGACCCGTTGGGTCGCCCGTCTTCCTTTCGGAAGAAATCGCAGAAGACGCCGGACCAGGTTCGAGGACCTCCTGCCTTTCATTCCGCGTTCCGCACTCCGCGTTCCGCGTTCCGATTTCCGCGTTCCGCGTTTCGCGTTTCGATCGCACGTGCGCGTCGCTTCGGACGGACCTATCATCATGGCAAGTCCAACGCGATCCGATGCAGTGTCCTCGATGCCACCGCGAGCTTAGTGACGGGCAGACGTCGTGCCCTCGATGCGGCGCGCCGCTCACAGGAGGCGCGCCCCGACCTCCCCGCAGGAGCTCGCCGCCGGGGCCCGCATCCACCCCGCTGCGCAATCGTGCCACCGCAGGGCCGCAGCACGCGACGACGGCACGCTCCCCGCTCGCGCGCATCGCTCTCATCCTGACCGTCTCCCTCCTCGGCGCCGCGCTCGTCGTGGGCGGCTACTACTACGTGAAGATCTACCCGCGCGTGAAGTTGATCGAGGATCCGTACTGGGGAAGCGAGCCGTCGCGGAAGAAATCGCTCCGGGCCGAGACGAACCCCGGCGGAGAGTTCGATCTGAAGCTCGAGCTCCCGGGTGGACCGTACGGCGTCGCCTGGGATGGATCGCGATTCCTCGCCTGCAACCGCGCCGACCCGTGGGGCCTGATGAGCATTGCGCCCGACGACGACGGTGACTGGACGGTGCAGATGGTGCCCGTGATCGAGCCGAGCAACGCGCAACGCATGTCGCTCGACGGCATCACCTGGAACGGAGACAGCTTCGTCGCTCTTGCGATGGGCAGCTGGTTCCAGTCGAAGGAAGAAACCGTGTTCGTCGTCCTGGATCGAGCGACCCTCCGGATCACACGGACGGCGCCCGCACCGGCAAGGCTCGGCGCCATCGCCTGGGACGGAACGAAATACTGGGCCGCGACCCGGAACAACACGCAGACGTCGGGGGAGACACCGCGACTCTACGAGCTCGACCGCAATTTCCTGGTGATCGGAGAGCACGAGCCTCCTTCCGTCGGCTGCCAGGGCCTGGCATGGGACGGCAGGTATCTCTGGTACACCGACGTGTTCTCCGACTCGATCACGGTGCTGGACGTCTCCGCGGGAAGCCCGGTCGTCGTCAAGAGCTGGAGCGGCCCCGTGCAGTACCCGAGCGGCCTCGCGTTCGACGGCAGCTCGATCTGGCTCGCCGACTACGAAGACGACGCGCTGCGCCGACTCAAGCGTTCCACGATGCTCGCCTGGACCGGCAGGAGCGGAACGGCGGGCGAGGGTCAGGTCTCGCAGATTCCTGCCGCATCCCCCGCGGATCCCCGGGACGTCGCAGAGCTTCGCAGAAAGCTTCGTTCGGAAGACTGGGTCGAGCGGATGCACGCGGAGAACGCGCTCCGGGAGCGCGGCCTCGACATCGACTACGACAGGCGCCGGGAATCGTCACCCGCGCCGGCCTCGCCGTCGAAGATCGACCTCGACGACTTCATTCTCGAGATCCGCGGAGACCAGCTCGTCGCGAGCTGGGACGCATGGATCGGCGAGGACTACCTTCCCACCGCGAATGAGTCGACCTCGGGCATCGTGACGATGCCGCTCTTCGCGCGTTACACGGTAACGGTGAGCTCGAGCGCGCTCCCCGCGGACGTCGAGAAGGAATTCGAAGCGAGACCGGGCCCGAACAACGAGCGTGACGTCGTCCTCCTCGACGGCCTCCGCCCCGGAAAGTACTCCGCCAGCTTCTTCATCCACGTGCAGTACGTCGACAAGACCGACGGCGCAAAGATCCTCAACCTAAACGAAGCATGGCTCGAGGTGGAGAAGCAGTGAGGCATGAGAGAGTCTCGGGAACCGTCCGTTCCATGAGGAAGGCAGGCCTCCATCCCGGGGGATGGCGATAGAAAGATGCCTCGTGTGGCGCAGGCACTCCTGCCTGCGCGTCGCCGAAGGCGACCTGCAA
>JAMPYE010000440.1 GCA_023700825.1 Thermoanaerobaculia bacterium
ACGCCAACGAGAAGTCGTGTGAGATGGATGGGGTGAGCGGTGTTCTTCTCAAAGAGCAAGAATCTCGTCGGGCTTGACGTCGGGTCCTCAGCGATCAAGCTGGTGGAGTTGAAAGAGAAGAAGTCTGGCTTTCAGCTCGTAAAGATCGGTGTCGAGCCACTCTCTCCGGAAGCGATCGTCGACGGCTCGATCATGGATTCGTCCATGGTTGTCGAGACGATCCAGCGGATTAACTCCACTCTCGGCATCAAGAACGCGAATTACGCGGTCTCGCTGTCGGGTCACTCGGTCATCATCAAGAAGATCTCGCTGCCGGCGATGTCTTCGGATGAGCTCGCCGAGTCGATCCAGTGGGAAGCCGAGCAGTACATCCCCTTCGACATCAACGATGTCAATCTCGACTACGTCCCCATGCCCTCCAGGGAAGGGGAGAACCTCGAGGTGATCCTCGTCGCGGTCAAGAAGGAGAAGATCAACGACTACACGTCGGTGATCTCGCAGGCGGGCAAGGCGCCCGTCCTGGTGGATGTCGACGCGTTCGCGGTCCAGAACGCGTACGAGACGAACTACGACGTCGACGAAGGCCGGGTCACTGCACTGGTGAACATCGGCGCCTCGGTGACGAACGTGAACGTTCTCTCGGGTGGGACCTCGGTGTTCTGGCGCGACATCACGTTCGGCGGCAACCAGTACACCGATGCCGTCCAGCGCGAGTTGAACCTCTCGTTCACCCAGGCCGAGCAACTCAAGCGCGGCGAGCAGGTGGGCGACTACAACGTCCAGCAGATCATCCCGATCCTGAACTCCGTTTCCGAGGACTTCGCCAGCGAGTTGCGGAAGACGCTCGATTTCTTCACGGCGACTTCCGGCACCGACCGCGTCGACCACGTCATGCTCTCGGGCGGTGGCGCCGGGGTGATGAACCTCGACTCGATCCTGCGCGAGAAGTTCGGGATCGATGTCGAGATCATGAACCCGCTCAGGAAGATCACCTTCAACGAGAGCGACTACAGCCCCGAGTGGATCAGTGACGTCGCTCCGAGCATGGCGGTCGCCGTCGGACTCGCGATCAGGAAGGTAGGCGACGCGTGATCAAGATCAATCTGGTACGAGAGGGGCGCGCGCCGGTCCGAGGATCAGCCGGAGGTGGGGCTGCTGCGGCGGGTAGCGGCGCGGCAAATGCGAACAACCTCATCATCCTCGCCTTGCTGGTGATCGCCGCGCTCCTTGCAGGCGGGTGGTATCTCGTGAAGAGCAGAGAGCTCGCCGCCAAGATCGCCGACAAGCAGTTGAAGCAGGTCGAGGCGCAGAAGCTCGAGGCGATCATCAAGGAAGTCGAGGCCTTCGAGAAACGCAAGGAAGACCTCAAGAAAAGAATCGACACGATCAACGACCTCAAGCAGAACCAGAAGGGTCCGGTCCGCGTGATGGACCGAATCAGTCAGGATCTGCCGGACCTGGTCTGGATCGACAAGCTGACGCTCGACGGTGGGCAGAAGACGATCGAGGTCGACGGCCGCGGGCTGAATCCCAACGCCATCGCGATCTTCATCGAGCAGATCAAGGCGGATCCACTGTTCGACGAGCCGTCCGTGGGTAACGTGACGCAGACGTCGAGTGGCAGGGGCCCGGACGTTTACTCGTTCACAATGCGGTTCGGCTTCAAATTTGACGATGCCCCGCCGGCCGAGGGCGAGGACCAGGGAGCCGGCGGGACGCCGGCGCCTGCGAGGTAGGGGGGGACGATGCCGCTCGAAACTGCACTCGAAGGCAAGCCTGTCTGGTGGGGCCTCGGAATCGGGGGCGCCCTCGCCGCGCTCATCGTCGTCGGGACCCACTGGAACTTCGTCGCCAAGGCGGGCGGGATCAACGACCAGATTGCGACGACGAACGCGGAGATCGGCGAGCTGGACAAGAAGATCGTGGCGGGGCGCGACGCCGAGAAGAAGCTCCCGCAGTTCCGTGAGGAAGTGGCCGGGCTCGAGCGCGAACTCGAGAAGCTGCGCCGGATCCTTCCGTCGAGCCGCAACACCGAAGAGATCATCAAGAAGATCAAGGCGCTGGTCGATCAGGGTGACTTCCAGTTGCGCAGCCTGACCTTCCCCGACCTTGGGACGAACCCCGTCGCGAGTGGCGAGGTGCCGATCGTGGAGTGGCCGATCACGGTGAAGGTGACCGGCAACTACCATGACCTCGCGATCCTCTTCAATCGCCTGAGCAACTTCACTCGAATCATGAATGTCGAGAAGTTCTCGATTTCCGCGCTCGCCTCGCAGGAGCAGAAGACGATCGACAGCGAATTCGTCGCGAAGACGTTCGTCTATGTCGAGCCGGAAGTGGAAGAGCCAACGGAAGCGGCGCCGAAGCGCCAGGGTGCTCCCGGCGGCGGAGAGTCTGGCGAATAGCCGGGTGGATGACATCATGAAGACACTGTGGCAACGCCTCGTTTTCGCCGCCTGTGCAGCGACGCTCGTGATGGTTCCGTCCGTGGCGCAGCAGCCGGCTGCGGAGAAGGCTGCGCCGGCCGCGGCAGCCGAAGAGAAGGAAGGCGCGTTCAACATCGAGCAGAACCTGGAGGACGTACTCCAGCAACCGCTCGGAGCCGATACGTATCGATACGATTCGCAGGGACGGCGGGATCCGTTCCGGTCGCTGATCGGACCTCGACAGAGTCTGGGCGAAGGCGAGCGGCCACCCGGAGTTCCTGGTTTCCTGGTTGACGAGATCGACCTCTCGGGCGTCGTGCGAACCAAGCAGGGACTGGTGGCGATGATCAAGGGGCCGGACAACAAGGGCTACCTCATGCGCGTGGGCGAAAAGGTCTTCGACGGGGAACTCATCCGGATCGCCCAGGGCTCGATCGTGTTTCGTCAGGAAGTCAACGACCCGACGCAGATCGAGCGCTACAAGGAAGTCGTTAAGGAACTGGTTCCGCAGACGGTGAAGAAGTGAGGTAGGGAGCCACATGGCTGCGTGGAGGGTTGGTGTGATGGTGAAGCAAGCGAATTCAGTGAGCAAGCCGCATACGCTCAGGGCGGTGGCCCTGCTCTTGTCGGCGGCTCTCTTCGCCGCTGTGGCGTCGGCCAGGCCTGCGGTGGCGCCGGACAGCCGAGGTGGAGGGGACGTACGGGATCAGTTGATGCTCGAGAAGATCGAGGCCGACTCGAACACCCTCATCCTCCAGACGAACGTCAGCCCGGCCTTTTCTTCGTATTCGCCGCAACCGGGCGTCTACGTCGTCGATCTTCCCCAGGCGGGAAAGCGGACCGATGTCAGTGTGCCGTCCCAGCTGCCCGATGCGGTCCTCTCGGTCTCTGCGGATGAGGCGATGGAACTCGGTGCGACTCTGACGCGCGTGACGATTCGCCTGCGCCCGGACGTGAGGCCCGAGACCGTCAGCTTCGACAAGGGCATCGCGATCCGTTTCGGGGACGGAGGGGCAGAAGCCGGGATTCCGGCACCGATCATCGAGGAGCCGCTCCAGATCGCGGAGGTTCCGGTGAAGGCCGCGGTCGCAGAGACTGCTCCGGCTGCCGGCCCTGCCGTGACCACGCAGCCGTCGGTCGCGCCTCGCTCGTCGGGCAAGCCCGCTACCGAGCTCGATCACGTGAGTTCCGAGCCTTTGGACGGCGGTCTCGGCGTGCGCCTGGCAGCCAACGGGCGCGTCGAGTATTCGGCGTTCAAGCTGGAGAACCCTTCACGGCTGGTCATCGACCTCAGCGGCGTTCGCAATGCGGTCGACGTCCCGCAGCAGGATCTGGCCCACCCGGCCGTACGCCGTGTTCGCGTGGCTCAATTTCAGACGTCGCCTCGCCCGATCACCCGCGTGGTGTTCGATCTGGCGAGTCCGATCGATTACCAGGTAGCGCTCGACGGTGACAGTGTTTTCGTCGCCTTCGGTGGATTCGCGCCGGCCCCGGTGGCGGCGGCGCCTCCGACCGAGTCCTCTCGGACGAGCGTGTTCGAGGCCCCTCCCTCTGTGCCCGTGGTCGCCGAAGCGCAGCTGCGGCAGACGATTCAGCAGCCGGCGGAACGCCACGTCGTCCGCGCCGCCGCTGATCCTGCTGAACCGGAGATGACCGGCGGGCAGCTCAGCCGGGATGCCGACAGCCGGACCCTGAGCGCGGGCGAGCGGATTTACACGGGTGAACCGATCGACCTTAGCCTCAAAGATGCCGACGTCAAAGACGTTCTTCGCACCTTCGCGCAGCTGACGGGACTCAACATCGCAGTCGATCCGGGAGTTTCGGGGACCGTCACGGTGGA
>JAMPYE010000441.1 GCA_023700825.1 Thermoanaerobaculia bacterium
GCCGCGCTCGCTTGACGGCGCCGTGGATCAGCGCCTCGTCGACGCCTTCGCGACTCGTCAACAGGCCTTTGCGGCGATGCTCGTCCCACGACAGGTCGAGGAACAGGAGCATGAACACTGCCGTCTCGGCGTCGAGCCCGAGCAGAGCGATCATGCCGACCCAGGCGGCGATCGAAACGTTGTAGTCGAGAAGGTGAAAAAGCCAGATGGCGCCGACCGCCGAGAACGGCACGGCAACCATGATCAGCCACGCCTTGAAGCTCGACTTCGTATTGGCGTAAAGCAACACGAAGATGAGCGCCAGAGTGATCGGCACGATGACCTGCAGGCGCTTGCGGACGCGCAACATGTTCTCGTACTGGCCGCTCCAGGTGAGCGTGTATCCCTGCGGCAGGTCGAGGCGTTCGCGCACGACGCGTTTGGCCTCGTCGACGTAGCCGCCGATGTCGCGACCGGCGACGTCGACGAAGACGTACCCGGCGAGGAAACCGTTCTCGTTGCGAACCATCGCCGGCCCCTGGACCAGTCGAATGTCGGCGAGCTGCTCGAGCGGGACCTGGGCGCCCGCCATGGTCGGCACGAGAACGCGCGCGAGACGGTCGACGTCCTCGCGCAGCTCGCGAGGGTAACGAACATTGACCGGATATCGCTCGCGACCTTCGATCGTCGTCGTCACGTTCTCGCCGCCGATCGCCGCGCCGATCACCATCTGCACCTCTTCGACGGTAAGGCCGTAGCGCGCCAGCCGGTCGCGGCGCGGCTCGATGTCGACGAAATAGCCGCCTGCGACCCGTTCGGCGAAGACGCTGCGCGTGCCGGGAATCTCCCCGAGAATCGGCTCGAGCTCCTCGCCGAGCCGCTGGATCTCTTCGAGATCTTTGCCGAAGATCTTGATGCCGATCGGAGTGCGGACGCCGGTCGACAACATGTCGATTCGGGCCTTGATCGGCATCGTCCAGGCGTTGGTGACGCCCGGAATACGGAGCGCCGAGTTCATCTCGTCGACCAGCTCGTCCCAGGAGATGCGATCGGGCCAGAACGGTCTGAGCAGCCCTTTCACCCACTCCGGCGCCCACGACGAGTACCAGGTGGCCTTCGGCCGCCACTCGCTCTCCGGTCGGAGCACGACCGTCGTCTCCATCATCGAGAAGGGCGCCGGATCGGTGGACGTCTCGGCGCGCCCGGCCTTGCCGTGGACGGTTTCCACTTCCGGAAAGCTCTTGAGCACCCGATCTTGCGTCTGCAAGAGCTCCTGGGCCTGTGCGATCGACAGGCCGGGAAGGGTCGTCGGCATGTAGAGGATCGAACCCTCGTTGAGCGGCGGCATGAATTCGCTACCGAGGCGGAAGTACATCGGCGCCGAACCGGCGAGCACGGCGAGGGCGATCGCGATCGTCGTCTTCGGGCGACGAAGCACGGCGCGGCAGGCCGGTTCGTAGACGCGGTGGATGGCGCGCGAGATCGGGTGCTCCTCCTCGGCGTAGTAGCGACCGACCAGCGCCGTGGTGGCCACCTTGGCGAGCCAGCGCGGCCGGAAGGCGAACGGGTCCATGCGCGCGAAGAGCATGCGCATCGCCGGATCGAGGGTGATGGCGAGGATCGCCGCCAAAAACATCGTCAGGTTCTTCGACCACGCGAGCGGCCCGAAGAGCCGACCCTCCTGGTCGACGAGGGCGAAGATCGGCAGGAACGCCACCGCGATCACCAGTAGCGAGAAGAAGACGGATGGTCCGACTTCCTTGAGCGCCTCGAGGCGGATGGCGTGGAAGTCTCCCTGCCGACCGGAGACCTGCCAGTGGTGGATCTTGTTGTAGGCGTTCTCGACCTCGACGATGGCGCCGTCCACGAGCACGCCAATCGAGATGGCGATGCCGGCCAGCGACATAATGTTGACGGTGATGCCGAACAGGTAGAGCGGAATGAAGGCGAGCAGCACCGAGATCGGAATCGTGAGAATCGGCACGATCGCCGAAGGCACGTGCCAGAGGAAGAGCAGGATGACCAGCGAGACGATGATCATCGCCAGGGTGAGCTCGTGGGTGAGCGTCTCGATGGCGCGGTCGATCAGCGTGGAGCGGTCGTACGTCGAGACGATCTCGACGCCCTCCGGAAGCGAAACCGACATCTCGTCCAACCGCGCTCGAACGCGGGCGATGACGTTCTTGGCGTTCTCGCCGTGGCGCATCACGACGATGCCGCCGACATGGTCGCCGAGGCCGTCGAAGTCCGCCACGCCGCGCCGGATCTCAGGCCCCAGATCGACGCGAGCCACGTCGCGCAGCAGAACCGGCACGCCGTTCATGTCGACCTTCACGACGATCTGTTCGAAGTCGCCGAGGGTGCGCGCGTAGCCTCGCACCCGCACCATGTACTCGGTGCCGCTCCACTCGATCAGCCGTCCGCCGACCTCGTCGTTCGACGACGAGACCGCAGCGACGAGATCGGGGATCGAAATTCGGTACGCCGCGAGACGATTGGGGTCGACGGTGATCTGATACTGCCGACCGTAGCCGCCCAGCGAAGCGACCTCAGCGACCCCGGGAACGCTCTGCAACGCATAGCGCAGCGTCCAGTCCTGGAAGGAACGCAGCTCGTCGAGGGTGTGCCTCCCGGAGCGGTCGCGAAGAACGTATTGGTACACCCACCCGACGCCGGTGGCGTCGGGTCCCAGCTCGGTGCGAACGCCCGCCGGCAACTGCGCCTGGATCTTGGAAAGGTACTCGAGCACCCGGGAGCGCGCCCAGTAGAGATCGGTGCCGTCCTGAAAGATCACGTAGACGTACGAGAAGCCGAAATCCGAAAAGCCGCGAACAGCCTTGACCTTGGGCGCTCCCAACAACGCGGTGATGATCGGGTAGGTGACTTGATCCTCGAGAATGTCGGGCGAGCGGTCCCAGCGCGAGTAGACGATGACTTGCGTGTCGGAGAGATCGGGCAGCGCGTCGAGCCGGATGACGCCGAGTGTGTAGATCCCGCCGGCGATCGCCGCCGCGGTGGCGAGGAGGACGAGCAGCCGATTGTTGGCCGAGAATTCGATGATCTTCTGAATCACGACGGCTCCCTCAGTCGCGCCCATGCCCGGCGTGAGAGCCGGCAGACGTCCCGGAGCCGCCGCGGAGCGCGGCCATTGCCCCCCGCAGGCGCGACTCCGAGTCGAGCAGGAAGTTCGCCTTCACGGCCACCCTTTCGCCTGGCGCCACTCCGCCCTCGGCGAGCTGCGCCCGGCCGTCGCCGCGCCAAAGCACGCGCACGACGCGGGGCTCGAAGCTGCCGGGGCCGGTCTCGACGAAGACGATCTGGCGCAGGCCGGAATCGAGCACCGCCGAGTCCGCGACGACCGTCCCCTCCCCGAGGTCGACCTCCTGCTCGACGTCGACGAACATGCCGAGGCGCAACTCGAGGCCGGGATTTGCCAGGTCGAAGCGCACGCGCAGCGTGCGAGCCTCGACGTTTAGCTCCGGATACACGTAGTCGATCTTCGCGGCCATCGTTGCCGTCGGGTCGTAGGCCAGACGGAGGGTGGCCGCTTGGCCAACCTCGAGGAAGCGCGCTTCGGACTCGTAGAAGTCGGCCTCTACCCACACTCGCGACAGATCGGCGACGGTGAACAGCTGCATTCCCGGCTCGACTCGCATTCCCTCGACGACCTCCTTCTCGACGACGTAGCCGCTCGCCGGCGCCACGAGCTCGACCGTCCGCGACGGCTGCGCCGTGCGCTCGAGACGCTCGATGAACGACTCGGGGACGTCGAAGAGCTGGAGACGCCGTCGGGCCGTGAGCACGAGGTCGTCGCCGCCCCTCCGCACCTCGGGGATCGACGAGGCGCGGAAGCGGGTGGCGTTGGCGCGCGCCGCCAGGTACTCCTGCTGCGTCGCCACCAGCTCGGGCGAGTAGATGGTGATCATCGGCTGGCCTCTGCGAACGAAACGCCCCTCGTAATCGACGAAGAGCTTCTCGACCCAGCCTCCGACCTTCGTTTGCGCGCGATGCAGTCGACGTTCGTCGACGACGACGCGACCGACGGTTCGGATGGTGCGGCTGAGCCGCTCGAGCGTCGCCAACTCGGTTCTCACGCCGGCGAGGCGCAGGTCCTCGTCCGCGAGCTCGACCGACGCCCTGCCTTCGGTCGCTCCGCCGACGCTCGGGCCCCCTGCCGATTCGTCGGCATAGACGGGCACGTACTCCATTCCCATCGAGTCCTTCGTCGGTACGGGCGACGTCACCGACGGATCCATCGGATTGCGGTAGTAGAGAACCTCGCGC
>JAMPYE010000442.1 GCA_023700825.1 Thermoanaerobaculia bacterium
CGAAGGGAAAGCCCGTAGGCCTGCAGCCTGGCCGGATCGAGCTTCACCTGGTACTGCTTGGCGTAGCCGCCGAAGCTGTTGACCTCGGTCACACCCTTCACGCCGAGGAGCTGCCTGCGGACGATCCAATCCTGAACCGTGCGCAGCGACATCGCGTCGTAACCGCTACCCGGTTTCGCGGCGAGCTCGTACTGGTAGATCTCGCCGAGGCCCGTGGATATCGGACCCATCTCCGGCGATCCAATCGTCTCCGGGATCTGCTCGCGGGCCGCCGACAATCTCTCGAGGACGAGCTGCCGCGCGAAGTAAATGTCGACATTTTCCTCGAAGACGACGGTGACGAGAGAGAGACCGAATTTCGATACGGAGCGGACCTCGTCGATGTCTGGCAGGCCCGACATTGCCACCTCGACCGGGAACGTGATTTGACGTTCGATCTCCAGCGGCGCGAGCGAGGGGGCCGCGGTGAGAATCTGGACCTGCACGTTGGTCACGTCGGGGACAGCGTCAATCGACAGCGTTCGAAGGCTGTAGATACCGGCGCCGGTGATCATGAGCACCATGAAGAACACGAGCAGACGCTGGGAGACGGAGAATCGAATGAGAGCGCTGATCATCAGTGCTCCTCTCCCATTTCGCCTTTGAGCATCTGGGTCTTGAGCACGAAGCTGCCACGCGTGACGACACGGTCCTTGGCGGTGAGGCCGGACGTGACCCTGCGAAGCCCGTCGCTCTGCGTGCCCGCTTGAATCTCACGCACTTCGAAGTGGCCAGGCTTCTCCGTTGGAATGAAGACCACCTGCTTGGACTCTAGTGTCTGAACCGCGGCCTCAGGTACGACGAGCTCGGTGGCCGTCGTCATGGAGCTTGCGCTCTCGAAATCCGTTTCGACGAACGCGCCGATTCTGAGCTTCTGCGCCGTGTTCGCGACCTCGACCCGCACGCGTGCCGTTCGCGTCTCTTCGTTGAGCATCGGATCGACGTAGGTGACACGCCCCTGCGCGATCGTCTCCCCCAACGCGGACGATCGCACCCGAGCGACCGTCCCGACGTGGAGCATGCTGACCTGTGACTCGGGCACGTTCGAGACGACCCACACCGTCGAGAGGTCGGCTAGCGCGAACAAGGGCGTCCCGGGTTGAACCCCGGCGCCTGCGTTGACATGTCGCTCGGTCACGGTCCCTGAGATCGGAGCCCGGATCGCGACGGTCGAGATGCTGTGTCCGTTCTGCCCTTCGTCAGATCCGAGTGCGTCGAGGCTGCCGCGAATGTGCTGCAGCTCTGCGTTTGCGGTCGCGGCTTCACTTTCGGCGGCGGCGAGGTCCTTGCCGGCGGCCGCGCCTAACTCGGTGAGGCGCTGCAGGCGCCGGAGAGTCGACGTCGCGAGATCGACCCGCGATCGCGCTTCGAGCTCCTTCCCGTGGAGCTCCGCGACTTCCGGGCTCGAGAGCAGCGCCAGGATGGTTCCTTCGCGGACCTGACTACCCGCGACCGCGAAGACCTTCTCCACGCGCCCCGAGACGAGCGGCGTCACCTCCTGCATGCGCTGCTGATTCGCCTCGATCGTGCCCGTGGCGCGGAGCGCGGTGACGACAGGTCGCTCGACGACCGGAACGATCTCTACTCCCGCCGCCTTCATGGACTCAGGCGAGAGCTCGACCGCTCCTCGATTGCCCTCGTCATGATGTTCCTCTGCCTCGGCACCCTCCGACTCTGCGTGAGGCGCTTCGCTTCGGCAGCCTGAGGCTGCTGTCAGGGCCGTCAGCAAGAGCGACGTGGCGGCCACGAGGGGCGCGAGTCGCAGCCTGACCTTCGGGTGAACAACGATTGTCGGACGCATTAGTCAGACTCCTTGGTGTTGTTGTGTGGTTCGGCAATGGCGGCGTGGAGATCGATGAGCGCGATGGCGCGTTCCGAGAGCGCGTCGTTGAGCTCGCGCTCGGCATCGACGAGCCTCCGGCGCTCGGCTAGGAATTCCGTGATCGTGAACGCGCCAGCTTCGTATGCAGCTCGCATCGTCCGCAGGTTCTCCATCGAGCGCGCGACGACTCCGGAGCGGAACACGTCGACGGCGGCCTGAGCAGATTGGTAGCGCCCAAGTGCACTCTCTACTTCTGCGTGGACTTGGCGCTCGGCGAGCTTCCGCAGGTGGCGAGCCTGTTCGATCACTGCGCCGGCCTCTGCCTTCGCGGCCTGGCCTCGATCGAAGAGAGGCAGCGACATTCCGATGCCGGCGTTGAACAACTCGTCCTCGTCGTCGAGAGGGCCGACGGGCGTGTCGTCGAACGAGCTCTTGACTCGTGAGTAGCCGCCGAAGAGCGTGACGTCAGGCAATGCGCGCGCGATAGCGAGCCTTCGCCCCGACTCCGCGGCGGCGATGGCGAAGTCCGCGGCGCGCAGATCGGGCCTGCGTTCGAACGCGAGCCGAAGCGCCTCGTCGATGGCGGGAGGAGCACCCCCCTCCCCGTAGTCTCCGCTCAGCGAGAAGCCGACATCAGGCGGAAGGCCGACCGTGGCGGCGAGCCGGAGCTCGGCAGCCCGGCTCCGCCCCTCGAGCATCGCCCGGCGCGACCGTACGCGATCGACTTCCACCTCGAGCAGTCTCGCCTCCAGCGGCGGGGCGTCTCCTTCCTGCACCCGGGTTGCGAGGATTCTCGAAAGCTCCGCGTCGATGGCGGTGAGCTCCGAAGTGAATGCCAGCTCCCGCGCGGCCCCGAGCGCTTCGGTGTAGAGCGTTCGCACTTCCGCGATGAGGCGTCGCTCGCGGTCGGCAAGGACAGCCTCTGCGACACGAAGCTCGTCGCGGGCGACGTCCGCGCGCCGCCCCCACTTGCCGCCGTATTCGATCGGAATGGAAAGCTGAGCGCGGCGTTCGAGCTCACCGGGAGACGTCCCGAGGGATCCTCCAGTCTGTTCGAGCTCGAGAACGGGATTTGGGATGAGCGCGGATTGATCGAGTCGAGCGCGAGCACGGGTCACCTCGAGCCGCGCGGCCTGAAGCTCCTGGTTCAACCGGAGCGCTTCGCTCACCAGCTCGTCAGCGGTGAGTGTTCTTTCCGGCTGCGCGGCAGCCGGGTTCGTGAACAGTGACAGGGACAGCGCGAGCACGATGGCGCGCGCCGAAAGGACCGTAGTCGTCATGGTTTCCTCGAAATAGTCGGATCACCGGTCGAGAGCATCGACTGGGTGAATCGGGCGGCTTGCCGTGAGGACTATGCGAGGCGAGGGGGGCGGTACAGGCTGGGGGAAGGTGAAGGCGGGACATCCGAAGGCAGGTTCGCGTCGAGGACACTGACCGGCATGAGTGAGGCCAGCTCGGCCCCTTGCGCGGCCGGCTCCAGGTGCGAACAGCAACAGAAACAATCTTCGGGCCCCGCGGGCTGCTCGGGGGTGCCGGGATCTGCGGCGCTACCGGCGTCGATGACGTCAGTCCGCCCGGTCAGCAGAGGGCCGAAGTCCTCCTCGCAGAACTGGGGTAGCGCGAGGTCGAGAGTGGTTATCGAGAGGAGAAAGACCGCCGCGGCACGCGCGATGAAGCGCGGCTCGGAGAGTTTCACGATCAGCTGTCGCAGCATTTCGCCCATTGACTGACACAAACCTGACGCGGCTTGCAAGCGTGGGGCTGGCTTGGATTATTCCGGGGCCGTGAGACTGACGGATCATGGCCGCAATTCACGATGTCGGCGGGATACCCGGTTCCTCCCGGCGCGATAGCTGCGACTCAATGAAGTGATCTCCGCAGACCGATCGTTCGCGGTTGGGAGTGCAGGCGCGACGTCGGTCTACCGTCAGCGCTACGTAGCCGCAACGTGCGGCACGTGAGAGTGCTCCCAAACCACTCCCGGGTGCGCATGCACTCTCCCCGCCAGGTGAATGTCGAACAGTTCTGCACGTCCCGCGGCCCTGACCAATTCATTGAGCATCGCGATTCGGTCGTGCGGCCGGCGGTGGATGGGATCCATGACGGTGACGAGAACGCGAAACGCCGCAGACCCAAAAATGTCCCGACAGAAGGACGGGAGGCTCGCGAGCTCGGCATAACGTTCGACCTTCGTCTCGCGAAAGTGAGCGAAGGACTCGGAGCCACGGTCGTGTTCGCCAAATACGAGTTCGGGGCCGCGATCTCCCGCAACGACCAGCACGAAGTCGGGCTGCGGCATCGCGATGCCGTTGACTCGGTTCGGAAACGGACGATCGAATGCGGAGAACCAGAGGAGTCTCTTCCCAAGCTTCGCGCGGAAGCTAAGGCAGAGCCGGTTCAC
>JAMPYE010000016.1 GCA_023700825.1 Thermoanaerobaculia bacterium
GAGCCAACTGAAGATATGCTTCGCTGCCTCTCGACTTCACATCGTAGAGAAGGATCGGCTTCCCGAACGACGGGGCCTCGGCAAGGCGCACATTGCGCGGAATGACGGTCTCGAAAACCTTGTCCCCGAAGAAGTTACGGATTTCTTCGGCGACCTGGCGCGCGAGGTTGATCCTCTCGTCGAACATCGTCAGGACGATTCCGGCAATCTCCAGCTCCGGGTTCAGCGTCTCGCGAACGCGATCGACGGTGTGCACGAGCTGCGACACGCCTTCGAGCGCGTAATACTCGCACTGCAGCGGAACGACGACGACATCCGCCGCGGTGAGAGCGTTCACGGTCAGGAGCCCGAGCGATGGCGGGCAGTCGATCAGGATGAAGTCGTACTCGTCGCGGATGAAGTCGAGCGCCGCCTTCAGCCGGTGCTCCCGACCTTCGATCTCCGCGAGCTCGAGGTCGGCGCCGACGAGATCGATCGAGGACGGGGCGAGCCGAAAGGTCGGAAGCCCTGCGTCCTGCACCACCGAGTGGATATCGTGTCCTTCGACGAGCACGCCGTACATCGAAGGGATCCCGCTCTTGGGAAAGCCGGTTCCGGAAGTCGCGTTCGCCTGCGGGTCGAGATCGATGACGAGCGTACGTTTTTCGAGCGCGGCAAGAGACGCACCGAGGTTCACGGCAGTCGTCGTCTTACCGACCCCGCCCTTCTGATTCACCATCGCGACGACAATGCCCATTGATCTCACCCGGCAAAACGAAGAATGACCAGGAAGTTATCTTCCCCCCTGGGGAGCCTGTGCGCCGTTTCGAGGGGAAACCCGGCGAGCCGCGGCGGCTCGGGAGAGCGCTCGAACAAGGCGACGCGCCCGTCCGCGGTGAGCTTTTCGCGGACCAGCGGGACCCACTCTTCGGGTCGCCCGACGGCACGCGACGTGACCAGGGAGAAGCGGATTTCCGGATCGAGCTTCTCGAGAGCGCGCTGCAATCTATCACCGTGAACCACCGAATTCAACGCGCAGGCCCGCACGGCGTGCTTGAGGAACGCCCATTTCCGCTGATCGGACTCGACGAGATGAAAGCGGGCATTCGGGGAGACGATCGCCATCGGGATCGCGGGGAGCCCGCCTCCACTTCCGAAGTCGAGAACCTCCCCTTCGGGCTGCAGGATCTCCGCGGCGGCAACCGCCTCGTCGATGTGCGCGTCGATGTTCTTTCGAGCCTCGGGACCGATCAGGTTGATCTTCACGGTCCAGCGGAGGAGCTCGTCACGGTAGGTTCGCAGCGCCGCGTCCCGGTCCATTCGCACTCCTCTGTTCGTACCGCAGGCTCATTCGAAGCACCGCGACCGCCGCGGGGGTGACACCTGGAATCCTCGCCGCCTGGCCGAGTGACGCCGGCTGAACTCTCCTGAGCTTCTCGACGACCTCGGCCGAGAGGCCGGGTCGTTCGAATCGAAATTCGGCGGGGATCCGGAGCGTCTCGTCGTCGCGCACGCTGCGCGCCTCGCGTTCCTGTTTCTCGATGTACCCGGCGTAGCGGGCGTGATTGACGACCCCTTCCTTTTCTTCGGAAGAGAGCCCGTCGAACGCGGCCGCGACGCCGGAAAAGCGCCCGGACGAAGCACAGTGGCTGAAGAACGAGTCGATTTCGAACTCGGGACGCGCTACGAGTCGGGAGATGGTCGTCGGGCCGGTGATCGACAGGCCGAGGGGCTCGAGCCACGCGAGCGTCTCCCGATCGGGCGTCAGCTCCGACTCCTCGAGCTGCAGACGGGCAGCCGCTGTCCGTTCCAACCGAGCCTCCACTCTACGGAGGCGCTCGTCGTCGACAATGCCTAGCGACCGGGCGAGCATCGTGAGCCTCTCGTAGACGGAGTCGCACCCGAGCAGCAGGCGGTACTCGGCGCGAGACGTGAACATGCGGTAAGGCTCTTCGGTGCCGAGCGTGACGAGGTCGTCGATCATGACGCCGGCGTAGGCCCTCTCGCGGCCCAGCACGAGCGGTTCCGCTCCTCGGAGAAACTGCAGCGCGTTGATGCCGGCTAGCAGGCCCTGCGCCGCTGCCTCTTCGTAACCGGAGGTTCCGTTGATCTGTCCTGCAAGGAAGAGCCCTTCGACGCCGCGCGCCTGCAGTGACGGCTCGAGTTGCTGGGGATTGACGAAGTCGTACTCGACCGCGTAGCCGTAGCGTGCAATTTCGGCGTTCTCGAAGCCGGGCATCGAGCGCACGACGGCGTCCTGGACATCTGGCGGAAGCGAAGTCGAAACTCCGTTGAGATAGAGCCACGGATGTTCGAGCCCCTCGGGTTCGACAAACACGAGGTGGCGTTCCTTGTCGGCGAAGCGGACGACTTTGTCCTCGATCGACGGGCAGTACCGCGGGCCGGTCGCCTTGATCTGTCCGGAGAACATCGGGGAGCGATGGAGGTTCCGGCGGATCACGTCGTGCGCCTCGGCGCCGGTGTAAGTCGTCCAGCAGGAGACCTGCCTCAATTCGATCCGGTCCGTGAGGATCGAGAACGGCCTGGGGACTGCGTCACCGGGGGCAACCTCCATCCGGGAGTATTCGACGGACGTGGCAAGAATGCGAGGAGGCGTTCCGGTCTTCAGCCGTCCGAGCGAGAGTCCGGCGACGCGAAGCGAGTCGGAAAGCCCTTCGGCGGAGGCTTCACCGAAGCGTCCACCGACTGTTTTCGTTTCCCCGGAGTGCATGAGCGCGCGAAGAAAGGTGCCGGTCGTGACGATGACGGCGCGGGCCTCGATCCGGGAACCGTCGGCGAGAGCAACCCCGGTCACCGCACCAGCAGAGAAGTCGACACGGCTGACGATCGACTCGATCACGGCCACGAGAGGCTCGGCAGCGAGCAGTCTCTGGACTGCTGCCGCGTAGAGGTCGCGATCGCACTGGGCGCGGGGGCCCTGGACCGCCGGACCCTTCGAGCGATTAAGGACCTTGAACTGGATGCCGGCGGCGTCAGTCGCCTCGGCCATGAGCCCGCCGAGAGCGTCGATTTCCTTGACGAGGTGCCCCTTGGCAAGGCCGCCGATCGCCGGGTTGCACGACATCCGCCCGATCGCTTCGCGCTGCATGGTGACGAGGGCGACGCGACGCCCGCCTCGCGCGGCAACGCGCGCAGCTTCTGCGCCGGCGTGTCCGCCGCCGATTACGACGACGTCATAGGATGGATGGTCGGGCATCGTTCCACGTGGAACAGCCGCGGGAACGGGCGAGGTTCCACGTGGAACATCTCACTTCCCGATACAGAAGCGCCCGAAGATCTCACGGAGCACGTCGTCAGTCGAAATCGCACCCGTAAGCGACCCGAGCGCATTCGCCGCGCGCCGAAGATCGACCACGATGATCTCCTCGCCCGCTCCCCCTCCCACCGATGCCAGCGCCGCCTCGAGCGCCTCGGCGCACGCCTCGAAGGCCGCCCGCTGGCGCTCGTTCACGACCGTTGGCGCCTCTTCGGCCATCGCGAACCGTGCCCGTACTTCTTCGTCGAGCCGCCCGAGCAGCCGCTCGAGTCCCGAACCCGACAACACCGAGATCGCGTCCTCGCCCCCTGGCGCGAGATCTCCTTTCGTGAAGATCACGATCGGATCCCGCAGGCGCGCGATCTCCATCCGGTCGTCGTCCGTCATCCCTCGCGTCGCGTCGATCAGATAGAGAATGAGGTCCGCGCCGGCCGCCGCATCGCGCGCCCTCCCGACTCCGATCTCTTCGATCGCGTCACCCGTCTCCCGCAATCCCGCGGTATCGACGAAGGTCACGGGAAGCCCGCCGAGGTCGACAGTCTCCCGCAGCAGGTCGCGCGTCGTCCCGGGAAGCGGAGTCACGATCGCCCGTTCGGTCCCGCAGAGAAAATTGAGGAGTGTCGACTTTCCGGCGTTCGGCAGCCCCAGGATGACGGCGGTCAGCCCCGTCTGGATCGCGTGGCCGCGCGCCCAGGTCGCAGCGGTCCCCCTGACTTCCTTCAGGAGAGTCTCGAGCGCCGTCTCGGCTTCGTCGTGGCCGATGAACTCGTACCCCTCGTCAGCGAAATCGAGTGCCGCTTCGAGCCTGGAGATCATGTCGAGCAGCGAAGCGCGCATCGACTCGCCCGCACGGCTCAGCTCGCCCGTCAGGTTCCGCAGCGACAATCGCGCCTGAAGCCCCGTTCTTGCGTCGACCAGATCGACGATCGACTCCGCCTGCACGAGGTCGAGCTTCCCGTTGAGAACGGCCCGCTCGGTGAACTCGCCCGGATCGGCGAGGCGTGCCCCGCGCCGGCGCACCGCTCCCAGCAGCTGTCCGACGAGATACGCGCTTCCGTGAAGACTGATCTCGACGAGATCGTTTCCGGTGTAGGACGACGGCGCGCGGTAGACGACGACGACCGCGTCGTCGATCGACGCGTCGCCGTCACCGAGAACCGTATGGGTTGCCCGCCGCGGTTCGAACTCCCGCTTCGCGAGCGCTTCGACGATCGAAACGGCATCGGCTCCGTCGATCCGGACCACGGCGATCGCGCTGCGCCCCGGCGCGGTCGCAGGCGCCACGATCGTGTCGTTCCCCGGACCGCCGCTCACGACTCCGCGGGAGTTTCGACCGGCGGCGCCTGCCGCGGGGCGATCACCACACGCTTGTAGAAGCCTTCGCCGCGCGAGTAGGTCTCGACGTCGGCGTCGTCGCGCAACGCCATGTGGACGATTCTGCGCTCGACCGGCGACATCGGCGGAAGCGCCTTCTCGCGCCCCTCGTCCCGGACGACGCCCGCGAGCTCGCGGGCCTGGCGCTCGAGGTCATCGATCCGTTTCTCACGGAATTCCCCACAGTCGAGCTCGACGGTCTTACCGCTCGTTCGCAGTATAAGCGTTTTATTTGCAATGATTTGCATAGAATCGATCAACTCGCCGTGCCGCGCCATGAGCTTTCCGGCGTCGCGACCGTAGATCCGCGCGGTCACCTTGTCGTCGCTTTCCTCGACGCGGGCGTCGAGAAGGAATCCGCAGCGGTCGAACAGGTCCTCGAGCCACACACGCAGATCCTTCGCGAGCGCGGCTTCGTTCTCGGGGAGAGGCGGCGTCGGGCCGGTGTCGACCACGGGATCAGGCGTCGACTCGCGCGGCGCGTGGTCGCGACGCTCGTCGGAACCTCCCCTCTTTCGGGGCCCTCGCCCTCCGCGATCGCGCTCTCTGCCGCCTCCGCGCGGGCCACGCTCTCGCGCAGCCTGCGGAGGAGGAAAGATCGGCACGTGCTTCGGTGGCGGAGCGTCCGCACGATTCCCGATGTCGTCTTCCCATGCTTCGATGACGACGCGTTTGGTCCCGCCGAGGAAGCCGCGCTTCTCGACGACGACGTTGTGCGCAAGGCGGTGGCGTTCGACGCCCAGCGCTTCCGCCGCGTGGTCGAGCGCCTCCTCGACATTCTTTCCTTCGAATCGCCGGAGACTCATTCCATCCACCTCTACTCGCTACTTGCCCGTCTCGACGGGATGCGTCTTCCACCAGCGGTTCGTCAGGATCTGCTGGATGATCGAGAGCACGTTCTGCACCAGCCAGTAGAGAACCAACCCGCTCGGAAAGTCCTTGAAGATGAACCCGAAGACGAACGGCATGATCATCAGCACCCGCGCCTGCACGGGATCGACCGTCGTCGGCGTGAGCTTCTGCTGGATGACCATCGTGATTGTCATGAGGATCGGCGTCAAGTAGTACGGATCCTTCGCGGCGAGGTCGGTGATCCAGAGAATCCACTCTGCGCCGCGCAGCTCGATTGCCTGCGAGAGCAGCGAGTAGAACGCCCATAGGATCGGAAGCTGCAGCAGGATCGGGAAGCATCCGCTCATCGGATTGATCCCCTCCACCTGGTAGAGCTTCATCATTTCTTCGTTGAGCTTCTGCCGCTGCGCGGGATCGGTCTTCGCCTTCTTGTACTTCTCGCGAAGCGCGTTCACCTTCGGCTGCACCTGCTGCATCTTGCGCATCGAAACGATGCTCTTGTGCTGCAGCGGAAAGAGCGCGAGCTTGATGACGATCGTCAGGACGACGATCGCCCAGCCGTAGTTCTTCGTGAAGCCGTGGATCCAGACGAGCGCGTAAAGCAGGCCGCGCGCGATCGGGCTGAACCAGCCGAGATGCAGCGCGGACTCGAGACCGTAGCCTTCGAGGAGGTCCGCTTCCTTGGGGCCGAAGAACGCCTTCCCCTCGAGGACTCCGTTGGTGGCGTTGAGCCCGGCAAGGAGCTCCTGCCGCGGCTGCGTCTTCTCGTCCTTCGCGGGGATGTCGAGGCGGCGGAAGATGCCCGTGCCCGGGCGCACGGGCTGCAGCGCCGCGAGGAAGTAGTTGTCCTCGACGCCGATCCAGGTCGCCGGCTCGTCGAGCACCATCAACCTCGAGGCCTTCTCTTTCTTGATCAGCTCGATGTCGCCGGCCTGCTCCACGATGCCGTTGCCCGCGACGACGAACTGTCCGCTCTCGGTGCGCTCGATCTCGTGGATTCCGGGGCCGATCATCGTCCGGTAGCTGCCGTCGAATCCGCGCGTTTCGATCCTGAAGGAAAAGCGGTAGCGCTCACCGAACTCGAAGCGCTTCACGATCGCGCGCCCTCGCGCGTCGGAGATCCGGTATTCGAGCGAGCCCTTCCCCCGGTCCACGCCGTTGGTCACGACGTAGAGCCCGTGGTTCGCGAGCTCATTCATCGCGCGATCCGAGCTCTCGATGAAGAAGGGGCGATATCCGACGGGCGCCTCCTTGCGGACGAGCTCGACGGGGTGTCCGTCCTTTTCCGGGTAGCTCTTCAGCGTGAAGGAGACGAGCTGCGCTCCACGATTCGAGAAGACGGCGTGGACGTCGGGAGTGTCGATCGTCGTCGTCTCTTCGGCGGACGCGGATTCCGCGACTACCGTCGCGGCCGGCGCGATGACCGGCGTCGCCGCCGAAGTCGTCGCGGGCACGGCGGTCGCCGGGGTGCTCGCCTCCGCGGGTGGCACCGTGGCAGCCGTGTCGGAGGCCGACGCGGTCACCGGCACTGCAGGCTTCTTCGCGAGATCCGGAAAGAGCTTCGGGACGAGAAGCGAGTAGAGCCAGAGAAAGAAGAGCGACAGACCTACTGCGATGAAGAGTCGTTTTTCCATTTCAGGGAACGGGGTCCCACCCTCCTGGGTTGAGCGGATGGCAGCGCAAGAGTCGTCGCGCGCCGAGCCAGACTCCGCGCATGATGCCGTATTTCTCGATTGCCTGCATCGCGTAAACCGAACAGGTCGGCTCGAAGCGGCACATCGGCGGCAACAGCGGTGAGATGTAACGCTTGTATCCGCGCAGCGCGAGAATGGCCGCGTCGCGCGGGATGGTTGCGAGGCGGCTCAACGCGCGGCGCTCCGCGACGTCGCTTTCTCGAGCGTGCGCTCGAGGTCGGAGGCGAAGTCACGATACTCCGCGTCCGCGGCGGACGGCTTGACGTTGACGACGACGTCGACATGCTTCGTCGCAAGCCCCAGGGGAAGGCGCACACGGCGAAAGACCTCCCTTACCCAGCGCTTCGCTCGATTTCGGACGACTGCTTTTCCGAACTTCTTCGTGACGGTCACGCCGATGCGTGGCTCGCCGCGGTCATTTGCCAATACGAAAACCACCACGAAGCGCCCATGCGTCTTCGTGCCGTTCTCGTAGGCTCGTAGGAAGTCGGCCCGCTTCTGAATCCTCCCGGAGCGCGGAAGCCCCTCGGAGGGTCGGACGCCGGCAAGCGGAGCGTCCATGATCAGTCAGCCGCGAGAAAACTAAACAGAAAGGCGCTTGCGCCCTTTGCGACGACGGCGCGAAAGCACGGCCCGGCCGTCCTTCGTGCGCATCCGCTCGAGGAAACCGTGAGTCCGCTTGCGGCGGCGATTGTTGGGCTGAAACGTACGCTTCATGGTTAACTTCCGATCTGCGATAGAGTTAGGACAAGGCGGGGAGTATAAACACGACGACCTTTCCGGTCAACCCGCCGGGACAGTCGGCCAAACGCCCTGCCCCATGGTGCTATTCCACGAAACGGTGATTGCCACCCGGAAGTCGCTGTGCTATTCTCCGCAGCCCTTTCCCAGTAGTGCATTTTCCACAATTGTGGAAAAGCTGTGGAATTACAACGGGATAGCTGGCCTCGCCCATCATGAATCTCTGGGATCAGGTTCTCATTCAGCTCAAGGCAGAACTAACAGGCGCCGAGTTCGACGCCTGGCTCAGGGATACCGAGCTCCTTGCGCGAAAGGGTGACAAGCTCGAAATCCGCGTTCCTAACGACCGAACCGCCTCGGAAATCTCGAGCCGGTTCGGAGCTCGGATCCGAGAGCTCCTCGATCAGATCGCCTCGACGCGCATGATCGCGACGTTCGTCGCGGACGCTTCCTCCTCCTCCGCCGCTCCGTCGGTGCCCTCCTCTCCCTCGGCTTCCGAGCCGGAGATCATCTCCTCGGTATTCAATCCCCGATACAAGTTCGAGACCTTCGTCCAGGGCCCGTCGAACCAGCTCGCTTACGCCGCGTCTCTCTCGGTGGCCGAAAACCCGAGCGGATCGTTCAATCCTCTCTTCATCTACGGAGGCGCGGGGCTCGGCAAGACCCACCTCATCCAGGCGATCGGCCAGCAGATCCGCGAAAAGCGCCCGACGATGAAGGTCGTCTACATGTCGGCCGACAACTTCGTCAACGAGCTGATCTCGTCCATTCGCTACGACCGGATGTCTCAGTTCCGCGATCGCTACCGCTCGATCGATGCCCTGCTTCTCGACGACATCCAGTTTCTCGCCGGAAAGGAGCGGACGCAGGAAGAGTTCTTCCATACGTTCAATTCTCTCTACGAGGCGCAGAAGCAGATCGTCTTCACCTCCGACGCTCCCCCGCGCGACATCCCCACTCTCGAGGAGCGTCTCCGCTCACGGTTCGAGTGGGGTCTTACTGCCGACATCCAGCCTCCCGACCTGGAGACGAAGATCGCGATTCTCCGCAAGAAGGCGGAGGAGAAACGAATTTCTCTTCCGAATGACGTCGCGATGTTCATCGCCGAGCGCGTTCGCTCGAACATCCGGGAGCTCGAAGGCCATCTCAACCGCGTGACTGCGTACGCCTCCCTCTCGGGACACTCGATCTCGCTCGACCTCTCGAAGGAAGCTCTTCGCGATCTTCTCGCGAAAGAGAACAAGCCGATCTCGGCCCAGGAAATCCTGCGCGTCGTTGCCGGCCACTATGGCATCAAGGTTGCGGAGATTAAATCGAAGTCGAATTCCCGCCCCATCGCTTATCCGCGACAGATTGCGATGTATCTCTGCAAGACGCTCACCGATCTCTCGTATCCCGAGATCGGCAAGATCTTCAACAACAAGCATCACTCGACGGTCATCTACTCGGTCGAAAAGATCGAGCGACTGAAAGACGAAGATCCGGCTGTCGGGAACACTCTCGATAATCTGACGAAGCACTTTCGATGAGTCCGAGAGATTTCCGCAGCTCCCTGTCGAACGGAACGCTAAACGCTGCGGAAAACCGGTCACCCGGGCTGCTGACTTTTCGAGCCTGTGGAAAGCTCGACGCCGGTCGTCGCCTTTTCCGCGACGATCTTCACAAGCGGCAGAATGAAGACTGCTATACTTTCGAGTCACTTACGAGAGCTTCTGTTTTTTCCGCGTGCTCTTTCTTCTGCTTCTTCTGATTTAAAGAATTTAGGATTTCAGGAAACCATCGATGGAATTCACCGTTGCCAAATCGGACCTGCAAAAGGAACTGCAGCTCTGCCAGGGAGTCGTCGAGAGGCGCTCGACGATCCCGATTCTCTCGAACGTGCTCCTGAAGGCGACGAAGGATCGCATCGAGCTTGCGGCGACCGATCTCGACGTTACCCTGCAGACCGCGTGCAACGCGGCGGTGAAGCAGCAGGGAATGGTCACGATCGACGCGCGGCGTTTCTTCGACATCGTCCGCTCGCTTCCCGAAGACGACGTCAAGATCAGCCTCGACGAGAACTACTCGGTCCAGGTCGAGTCGGGATCGGCGAAGTTCCGCCTGCTCGGGCTTCCCGCCGAGGACTACCCGACTCTTCCCAAGGTCGACCGATCGAAAGCGGTCGTCGTCGATCTGCAGGATCTCAAGACGATGGTCGAGAAGGTCGTCTTCGCGATCACGCACGAAGAGACTCGGTTCCAGCTCAACGGTGCGCTACTCAAGATCGCCGAAGGCCGGATGGAGATGGTCGCGACCGACGGACATCGCATGGCCCTGGTCACGATGCCGGTCGGTGCGGGAGTCCAGGATCTGACGATCCTCATCCCGCGCAAGGCGCTCAACGAAATTCTGCGCTTCGACGCCGGCGAAGACGGCTCGATGAAATTCGGGACGTCGGAGAATCACCTCTTCTTCGAGGCGGGCGACCGCTGCCTGATGGCCCGCATGATGGACGTCAACTTCCCGAACTACATGGAGGTCATCGCGCGGGACAACGACCGCCGGGTGACCGTCACGCGAGAGCGGTTGCTGGCCAGCATCAAGCGCGTCTCGCTGGTCGCGAACGAGCGCACGCGCGCGGTTCGCTTCGATTTCGCCGCGGGGAAACTCACCGTGTCGTCGACGAGCGCCGAGCTCGGAGACGCTAGGGAAACCGTTCCGATCGAGTACACCGGGGCGCCGTTCCACGTCGGGCTCAACGCGAGCTACGTCGCCGATTTTCTCGCGGCGGTCGACACGGACGTCGTCGCGCTCGATCTCAAGGACGAGAACAGCCAGTGCATCGCGCGTCCGCTCGGCGGAGAAGAGCTCGCCTACGAGTACGTCTACATCGTGATGCCGATGCGAATCGGCTGATCCGGCCTTGATTCTTCGAGAGCTCGCGACGCGGAACTTCCGCAACCTCGAGCCGGAACGTCTCGAGCTTCACCCCGACGCCAACGTCTTCGTCGGGGCGAACGGACAGGGGAAGACCAACCTCCTCGAGGCGATCTACTTTCTCTCGACCACGAAGTCGTTTCGCACGACGCGTGTCGCGAATCTCTTTCGCTTCGACGCCGACCACCTGTTCGCCGAGGGTGTCGCCGAGGGTGACGGCCTCCGGAAAACGCTCTCCATCGGGATCGAGGCGGCGTCGACGAGGAAAAGGGAACTGCTGGTGAACGGGCAGAAGTCGCCTCTCGACCAGTACGTCGCACAGCTTCCGGTGATCGCCTACTCCGCCGCGCGCCTCGAGATCATCCGCGGCGCGCCCGACGAGAGGCGGCGCTTTCTCGACCGAGGAATCGCCTCGCTGCGCCCGGGCTACCTCTCCGCGCTCTCCAAGTACCAGCGGACCGTGGAGCAGAGAAACGCGCTGCTGCGGGCCGTTGCGGACGGCGACGAGAGAGAGTCGTCACTGGCCGCCTGGGACGCCGAGCTCGCGTCGACCGGAGCGGTCGTGGCTGCCGCCCGAGCGGAGTTCGCGGCAATGCTCTCGTCGGAGTTCGCGAAAGTCGTCGCGGAGATGCGCTATCACGTCGACGATCTCGAGCTTCGCTACGAGCCCTCGGGGGCGTTCCTGAGCGATCGCGGCTCGGTGCTCTCCGCGCTTGAGAGACTGCGTCCACGGGAGCTCGGCGCGGGCTTTACGATCCAGGGCCCGCACCGCGACGATCTCGCGTTCAGCATCCGGGGACGGAACGCCGCGGAGGTCCTGTCGAGCGGCGAAACGAAGATGACGGTGCTCTTCCTGAAGCTCGCCAGGGTGGCGCTCTATCGCGAGAGGGCGGGGAGAAAGCCGTTGTTCATCTTCGACGACGTCGACGCCGAGCTGGATCTTCCTGTCATTGAACGACTTATGGCGTTCCTGTGCCGGGGCGTTCAGCTCTTCGCCAGCTCGGCAAAGGACGAGGTGCTCTCGCGACTCGACCTCGGCGCTCACGTCCGGATTCCGGTCGCCGCAGGACGTGCCGGAACGCCCCTTCTCCGCGACCTCCCGGACGAGCATTAAAGCCTTCTCGGGGAAGAATTTCCTGTCGTCGCGAGGTGTTCTTTTCGACGAGAAAACTGCTGGGATTCTTCAGTCGGATTTCGGGACCGAGAGTGCCTCCGAATCTGGCCGCTTTTTTGCCTGGAAGTCTCCTGACTAACGAAGAGGATCGATCGCGATCGCGGCGGGAGCTGCGGCGCCTTGAATACGCCCTGTATGTCGGAAAACTACACAGCTGAAGACATCAAAGTTCTGAAGGGGCTGGACGCGGTTCGCAAGCGTCCCGGCATGTACATCGGCGACGTCGACGATGTCGCCGGCCTCCATCACATGGTCTACGAGACCGTCGACAATGCGATCGACGAGTGCATGGCGGGGTACGCGACGCGCGTCCAGGTCACGATCCATCCCGACAATTCGGTGACGGTCGAAGACGACGGGCGAGGCATCCCCGTCGACATGCACAAAGAAGAGGGGCGCTCCGCGGCGGAGGTCATCATGACCGAGCTGCACGCCGGCGGAAAGTTCGACAACAACTCGTACAAAGTGTCGGGCGGGCTCCACGGCGTCGGCGTCTCCGTCGTCAACTTCCTTTCCGAGTGGCTCGAGCTCGAGATTCACCGGGAAGAGCAGATCTGGGTGCAGAGCTACCGCCGCGGCAAGGCGGTGGCGCCGCTGAAGAAGGCGGGACGGACGAAAAGCCGCGGCACGAAGGTCACGTTCAAGCCCGATCACGAAGTCTTCTCCGTTCTCGAGATGAATTTCAACACGCTCTCGCAGCGGATGCGCGAGCTCGCGTTCCTCAATTCGGGCGCGAGGATCCTGATCCACGACGAACGGACGGAGACGCGCCAGGAGTACTTCTACGAGGGCGGCATCAAGGCCTTCGTCGAAGACCTCAGCAAGACGAAGGCGCCGATTCACCCCGAGCCGATCTACCTTCGTGAGGAGCGCGATGGCGAGACGGTGGAGATCGCGCTGCAGTGGAACGAGGGCTATAGCGAGAACGTCTACGCGTTCACGAATACGATCAAGAACTCCGACGGCGGCACGCATCTCGAGGGCTTCAAGCTCGCGCTGACGCGGACCATCAACAAGTACGCCGAAGAAGAGAACCTGCTCGCCCGCACGAAGGTCTCGATCGAGGGCGACGACATCCGCGAAGGCCTGACGGCCGTCGTCTCCGTGAAGATCCGCGAGCCGCGCTTCTCGTCGCAGACCAAAGATAAGCTGGTCTCATCCCACGTGAAGACCTGGGTCAGCCAGGTGTTAGGCGACCGGCTCAGCGAATACCTCGGCGAGCACCCCAAGGAAGCACGGCGGATCATCGAGAAGATCGTCGACGCGGCGACCGCGCGCGAAGCAGCGCGCCGGGCGAGGGATCTCACCCGCCGCAAGGGCATTCTCGACTCCGGCTCGCTTCCCGGGAAGCTCGCCGACTGCCAGGAGCGCGATCCCTCGAAGGCCGAGATCTTCTTCGTCGAGGGAGATTCGGCAGGCGGATCGGCCAAGCAGGGGCGCGACCGCCGCTTCCAGGCGATCATGCCGCTCAAGGGAAAGATTCTCAACGTCGAGAAGGCGCGACTCGACAAGATGCTCGCCTCCGAAGAGATCCGCCTGATGATCTCGGCACTCGGCACGAGCATCGGCAACGACGACTTCTCGATCGAGAAGCTCCGCTACCACAAGGTCATCATCATGACCGACGCCGACGTCGACGGATCGCACATCCGCACGCTGATCCTGACCTTCTTCTACCGGAACATGCCCGAGGTCATCCGCCGCGGGCACCTCTTCATCGCGCAGCCGCCGCTCTTCAGGGTCGTGCACGGCAAGAGCGAGGAGTACGTCAAGGACGAGAAGTCGCTCACGCGCATGCTTCTCCGCCGCGTCGCGGCGTCGATCGACCTGCGGTCGTCGAGCGGCGCGATCGAGCCGACGGCAGTCGAGCCGCTGCTCGAACTGATGGAAGAGTACCGGATGCACATGCGCAAGCTCGAGGCGCGGGCAATCCCGCGGCTCGTCATCGAGACGCTGCTCGCCGCGGGACTCAAGGACCACGACGCGCTGCAGGACGCCGAGCGGCTCGAGGCGGCGCGCGCCGCACTGGAAGCGGCCAGGCTCCAGCACGTGACGGTCGAGCGCGACGAGGAGCACGAGATGTCGCGGATCTGCCTGATGGCGAGCCGCAACGGCTCGTCGCGGGCGATCGTCGTCGACTTCGACTTCGTCAGGCAGCACGAGTTCATGGAGGTCGGCCGCATCCGCGAGGCGATGGCCGCGGCAGGCGGTGCCGGGCCGTGGGTTCTGTCGCACAACGAAGAGTCGCTCGAGACCGGCGACGTCGACGCGCTCCTCGAGCGGGTGTACGAGCTCGCCAAGAAGGGACTGACCATCAACCGCTACAAGGGTCTCGGCGAGATGAACCCCGAGCAGCTCTGGGAGACGACGATGGACCCGGCGAAGCGGCAGCTTCTCAAGGTCGTCGTCGACGACGAGAACGCGGCCGACGGCGTGTTCACTCTCCTGATGGGCGACCTGGTCGAGCCGCGACGCCAGTTCATCGAAGACAACGCACTCAACGTCAGGAACCTCGACGTCTGAGACCGCGAGGAGAGCAACGCCCTCCCCGCCGGAAGAACCGGAAACCATAAAGCATGGCAGACGAGACACAGAACGAAATCAGGGGCCCGCAGGTCAACATCCAGGACGAGATGCGCAAGTCGTATCTCGACTACGCGATGTCGGTCATCATCGGGCGGGCGCTTCCCGACGTGCGCGATGGCCTCAAGCCGGTCCACCGCAGGATCCTCTACGGGATGTACGAGCAGGGGAACACCTCGACCAAGGCGTACAAGAAGTCGGCGCGCATCGTCGGCGACGTCATGGGCAAGTTCCACCCGCACGGCGACAGCGCAATCTACGACTCGGTCGTCCGCATGGCGCAGGACTTCTCGATGCGCTACCCGCTCGTC
Organism: Thermoanaerobaculia bacterium; assembly: GCA_023700825.1. Lineage (GTDB taxonomy): Bacteria > Acidobacteriota > Thermoanaerobaculia > Gp7-AA8 > Gp7-AA8 > JACPDH01. The sequence goes on from JAMPYE010000016.1 coordinate 14,902, forward strand.
GACGGCCAGGGCAACTTCGGCTCGATCGACGGCGACAACGCGGCAGCGATGCGATACACCGAGGTCCGCCTGACGAAGCTCGCAGAAGAGATGCTTCGTGACGACATCGACAAAGAGACCGTCGACTGGGTGCCTAACTACGACGGCTCCCTCTTCGAGCCGTCGGTCCTTCCCGCGAAGTACCCGAACCTGCTCGTCAACGGCTCCTCAGGGATCGCGGTCGGCATGTCGACGAACATCCCGCCTCACAACCTCGGCGAAGTCATCGACGCCTGCCTCCTGGCGATCGACAACCCGGGCGTGACCGTGCCGGAACTGATGAGGGTGCTTCCCGGCCCCGATTTTCCTACGGCCGGCTTCATCCACGGCGTCGACGGAATCCTCGAGGCCTACAAGACGGGGCGCGGCATCATCCAGATGCGCGCGCGCGCCGAGTTCGAGCCGATGGACAAGGGCGACCGGCAGGCGATCATCGTCACCGAGATCCCGTACATGACGAACAAGGCGCGGCTTCTCGAGAAGATCGCCGAGCTCGTCAAGGAAAAGCGGATCGAGGGGATCAGCGATCTCCGCGACGAGTCCGACCGCACCGGCATGCGGATCGTCATCGAGCTCAAGCGGGGAGAGATCCCTGAGGTCGTGCTCAACAACCTCTACAAGAACACGGCGATGCAGTCGACGTTCGGCATCATCTTCCTCGCCATCGTCGACAACCAGCCGAAGGTGCTCTCGCTCCCCGAGATGCTCCGGCACTTCGTCGATCACCGGAAGGAGATCGTCGTCCGCCGGACGCGCTTCGACCTCGACAAGGCGAAAGCGCGCGCGCACATCCTCGAGGGGCTCGTCAAGGCGCTCGACCATCTCGACGAGGTGATCGCGCTCATCCGCGGCAGCAAGACCCCCGAGGACGCGCGCAACGGCCTCGTCTCGCAGCTCGACTTCTCCGCGGTGCAGGCGCAAGCCATTCTCGACATGCGCCTGCAGCGCCTCACGGGGCTCGAGCGCGAAAAGATCGTCAACGAGTACCAGGAAATCCTCGCGCTCATCGCCCGCCTTCGCGCGATCCTCGCGTCCGAGCAGCTCGTGCTGGAGATCATCGCGGCGGAGCTCAAGGCGATCAAGGAAGCTTACGGCGACAAGCGCCGCACAGAAATCGTCGCCGAGGCGAGCGACATCTCCATCGAGGACATGATCCCCGACGAGGACATGGTGATCACCGTTTCCCGCGGCGGGTACATCAAGCGCTCGCCGCTCGCGCTCTACCGCGCCCAGGCGCGCGGCGGCAAGGGCCGTCTCGGCATGGGAACGAAGGAGGAAGACGTCGTCGAGCATCTGTTCGTCGCCTCGGCGCATTCGTACATCCTCGTCTTCACCGACCAGGGGAGGCTCTACTGGCTGAAGGTCCACCGCGTGCCGGAAGTCGGCGCAGCGGCGCGTGGCAAGGCGATCGTGAACCTGCTCGAGCTGCAAAAGGACGAGCAGATGCGCGCGCTCCTGTCGGCGAAGGACTTCACCGAAGGCAAGTACGTCGTCTTCGTGACGCGCAAGGGCCGGGTGAAGAAGACCGAGCTGAAGGCATTCTCGAACCCGCGCGCGAACGGCATCATCGCGATCGACATCAACGAGGGCGACGACCTTCACAGCGTGGAACTCTCGGACGGCGAATCGCAGATCTTCATCGGAACGCACGAGGGAATGGCGATTCGCTTCCCCGAGGATGACGTTCGCGAGATGGGCCGCGGCGCTGCCGGCGTGAAGGGAATCACCCTCGCGGACGGCGATCACGTGGTCGACATGGCCGTGCTGCGGACCGACGCGGCGGGGCAGATCCTCACGATCACGACCGGCGGCTTCGGCAAGCGCACGGCGCGCGACGCCTACCGGCTCCAGGGTCGCGGTGGACGAGGCGTGACCAACATCCGCACGACGCAGAAGAACGGAAAGGTAGTCGGCATCTCGTACGTGACGGAAGAGGACCAGCTGCTCCTGATCACCGAACAGGGGAAGATGATCCGAACCAGTTGCGCGTCGATCCGCTCGGTCGGTCGCGCGACGCAGGGCGTTCGCGTCATCAATCTCGACGAGGGCGATGTCGTGGTCGCGGCCGTCAAGGTCGTGGAGAAGGAAGACGACACGCTCGTCGATGACGCGCTGGCGACGGAGACACTCGAAGCTGGCGCGGTCGAGGACGAAGCGACGCAGCAACCGGCCGACGGCGCCGGGCGCGGAGACGACGAGCCGGTCAACTGACGCAAGGAAACGACGCGCAGGCAACTCCTGCCTGCGCGTCGCCGAAGGCGACCTTGTGGCGGCACGCCCCGATGTGCCACTACAACGGGTTCGGGCACGCAGTGCGCATTCGCGGCCGCCCGTTAGTACCGGCCTTCTGAGGTCGGCAGACGCGGCGGCGCTTCGCGCCGCGCGCAGGCAGGAGTGCCTGCGCCACATCGGCTCGTGGCCGTGCCCCCCATTCACGCCCATTTCCCGGGCCGCGGTGTAGAATGCGCGGCAGTTTTTTCGGAGGAAACATGCGCGAGCTGCTCAGCAAACAGAATCTCGACTACATGGACCGTGCCCGCGAAGTCGCGGAGAAATTCGTCCGCCCGCGTGCAGCCGAGCTCGACCGCACCGGCGAGTACGGCTGGGACATTCTCGAGGCGCTCAAGAAGTACGAGCTCACCGGAATCTGGATTCCGAAAGAATACGGGGGACAGGGCGCCGGAGTGCTCGACCTCTGCCTCGTCGTCGAGCAGCTCTCCCGCGCGTGCGGCGGAGTCGGCGTGGCTTACGCCGTGAACGCGCTCGGCTCGTTCCCGATCATGCTCAACGCCACCGAGGAGCAGAAGGTGAAGTACCTTCCGTCGATCGCGAGCGGCGAGAAGCTGATCGCGTTCGCGCTCTCGGAAAAGGCATCGGGCTCCGACGCCGGAAGCCTCCGCGCCACCGCGATCAAGGACGGCGGCAGCTACGTCATCAACGGCGACAAGAAATGGAACACCAACGGTGGCGAGGCGACGGTCTACTCCGTCTACGCGCTGACCGACCCGTCGCGCGGTATGCGCGGAATCTCCGGCTTCATCGTCGAGCGCGGCACCCCGGGCTTCAAGCTCGGCAAGCGCGAAGACACGATGGGCATCCGCACAGTCTCGGTTCACGAGCTCCACTTCGAGAACTGCCGCGTTGCCCCTTCGCAGCTTCTCGGCGGCAAGGAGGGCGACGGGTTCAAGAACGCGATGATGACGCTCGACCGCGCCCGCCCCGGCGTCGCCGCCCAGGCCGTCGGGCTCGCGCAGGGAGCTCTCGAGTGGGCGCTCCGCTACACCTCCGAGCGCAAGCAGTTCGGCCAGACGGTCATGTCGCACCAGGCAATCCAGTTCATGCTCGCCGACATGGCGACGCAGGTCGAGGCGGCGCGGCAGCTCGTCTACACCGCCGCGAGAGTCATCGACTCCGGCGCGAAGAACGTCAACAAGATCGCCGCGATGGCGAAGGTCTTCGCCACCGACACAGCGATGAAGGTCACGACCGACGCCGTGCAGCTCTTCGGCGGCTACGGCTTCTGCAGGGACTACCCGATCGAGAAGTACATGCGCGACGCGAAGATCACGCAGATCTACGAGGGGACGAACCAGGTACAGCGCCTCGTGATCGGCCGCTCGCTCACGCGCGAGCTCAAGGAGTACACCGGACATCTCGACTGCATCGTCTAGCACTTCCCCGAGGGTGCGGAAGTGCCGGTTACAGCCGGAGAGTAAGAGCGGTTCGTGCTGGCCGGTGCGGGCCTCAGTGCCCGCGCCGCCGCCAGAGCCGTGCCTTCACCCACTCGAAAATCCCGCTGACGGGCCCGGCCGGAATCCAGCTGTCGCCGCCGCACTTGGGGCAGCGGTTGCGGAACGGCGGGTTCTTGCCGCAGTCGGGGCAGACGATCATCAGCTCCATCGGCAACGCCGGCGCCTTCGCGCGCGACTCGGCCAGCTCGTCGAGGAGAGCGTCGAGCTCCTCGATCGCCTTCGCGAGGCTCTCCACTTCCGTGCCCCTTCGGCTCAGACCCGCACCACGTCGAACTGTTCGTGGTGGAGGTTCTCGTCGGGCTTGAGCACGAGGTGGACGCGAAGCGAGCGCTCCACGTCGGCGAGGATCCCGTGTTCGTCGCTGCGGACCGCGGCGTAGATGTCGGGATTCACGCGAACGATGACTTCCTGCTCCTCTTCGAGATCGCGCAGCTTCATCAGCTCGCGCCAGAGCTCCATCATCACCGTGGTGTTCGACTTCACGCGGCCGGAGCCGCCGCAGTACGGGCAAGGCTGCGTGAGCGAACGCTCGAGGCTCTGACGCACTCGCTTGCGCGTCATCTCGATGAGGCCGAACTCCGAGATCTGCAGGATCTTCGTCTTCGAGCGGTCCTTCCGGATCTCTTTTTGAAGAGCCTCGTAGACCTGGTGCCGGTTGTCGAGGTCTTCCATGTCGATAAAGTCGGCGACGATGATGCCGCCCAGGTCGCGGAGGCGGATCTGGCGGACGATCTCGCGTGTCGCCTCGAGGTTCGTGCGGAACACGGTCTCCTCGAGGTTCTTCTTTCCGACGTACTTGCCGGTGTTCACGTCGATTGCGACGAGCGCTTCGGTCTGGTTGATGACGATGTAGCCGCCGGAGCGGAGCCAGACCTTCGACTTGAGGGCGCGCTCGATCTCCGGCTCGATCCCGAACTCGTCGAAGATCGGCTCTTCGCGGCGGTAGAGGCGGACGCGGGGAACGAGTGTCGGCTGGATCTTGTCGAGGAACTCGACGATTCGCTGGTACTGCTCCACCGAGTCGACCCAGACCGTCTTGAAGTCGGGGGAAAGGACGTCGCGGATCGTGCGGAGCACGAGGTCGAGATCGTGGTGGAGCGCCGTGGGCGACGACGCCTTCTCGGCGCGACGCTTGTTCTCCTCCCAGAGCGCCGTCAGGTACTTCTGGTCGGCGCGGAACTCCTCCTCGTTCTTTCCCTCGCCGGCAGTGCGGACGATGAAGCCCCCCGGTCCGATGCGGATCTGCTCGAGGATCTCCTTGAGTCGCGCCCGTTCGGCCTCGTCCTCGATCCGGCGCGAGACACCGATGTGGCTGACCGTCGGCATGTAGACGAGGAAGCGTCCCGGGAGCGTGATGTGCGTCGTGATGCGGGCGCCCTTGCCGGCGATCGAGTCCTTCGAGACCTGGACGACGATCTCCTGTCCCTCGCGCAGCAGGTCCGAGATCGACGCCTCCGGTCGCGGCGACTGATCCTCGAAGTGGATCTCCTCGGTGTGTTCCGAGTCGTACTCCTCGAAATCCTCCACGACATCGGAGACGTAGAGAAACGCGTCGCGCTCGAGGCCCACGTCGACGAATGCCGACTGCATGCCCGGGAGCACCTTGGTGACGCGTCCCTTGTAGATGTTGCCGACGACCGTGCGCTGTTTCTGGCGCTCGACCCAGAGCTCGACGACCAGCCCCTCGTCGAGGACCGCGATCCTCGACTCGTGGTTCGTCGCGTTGATGACCAGTTCCTGAGACATGGAGGTGATTCTAATTGAGAATTGA
>JAMPYE010000443.1 GCA_023700825.1 Thermoanaerobaculia bacterium
GAGCAGGCGAGGGTCGCGCTATCCCGCTCGGAAATGCCGGCCATTTCGGAAGCGCAGGCACTGCCCGGCAAACGCGAGGTGATCCGACGGCTCGCACAGTGGCGGGAGAGGATGGCGAGATCGTGAGCAGCCCTTTCAGGCAGCCGCTCGAGGAGCTCGGCGCGAGAGTGGAGGGGTTTCTCGGTGTGAGCCTTCTCGGCCTCGACGGGATCGCGATCGATTCGATTCGCAACCGTGACGACGTGATGCTCGAATCCCTCGGAGCCGAGCTCGGGTCGTTCGTGAAATCGGTGCGCATCTCCAGTGCCGACCTGAACGTAGGCAGCGTGGAGCAGTTCTCCCTTGTCACCGACCGTTACATCACGATACTCTCCGCGGTCACCGCCGAGTACTTCGTACTCCTCGTGCTCGACCGTAACGGCAACTTCGGGCGCGCGCGGTACGAGCTCCAGAAACTCAAATTCAGACTAAGGGATGAGCTGAGCTGACGTGGCACTTCTGAACTTCAAGGAAATCCTCGAGCTGATCGACAGGGTGGCCGACAAGGGCCTTGGCGCGGTCGAGATCGAGTCTTCCGGCTTCAAGCTGCGAGTCGAAGGCAAGTCGGCCGATCCGGTCGTCGCGACCTACATGCACGACAATCTTCCCCGCGCCGCGATGCCTGGCTCCGCGATGATCTCCGCTCCCGGTCCGGGATCACTCCAGGCTCCGGTTCCGGAGGCGGACGTTGAGGAGGCCGGGCTCCACATCGTGACGTCGCCGATCGTCGGCACGTTCTATCGCGCGCCGAATCCGGAGTCCGCTCCGTTCGTCAACGTCGGTGACCGCGTCTCGAAGGGGCAGGTGATCTGCATCGTCGAGGCGATGAAGCTGATGAACGAGATCGAGTCGGACATCGAAGGCGTCGTCGCGAAAGTTTTTCCGCAGAATGGCCAGCCGGTCGAGTATGGCGAGAAGCTGTTCGCCGTAAGGACGTCCTGAACGGGCCGAAGCGGGCTCGCTCGCGAGCTCTGCCAAGGCGCCAGACGGCGAACGACTGACATGTTCTCCAAGATTCTCATCGCCAACCGGGGAGAAATCGCGCTCCGGGTCATCCTTGCCTGCCGGGAGCTCGGCATCAAGACGGTCGCCGTCCACTCGGAGGCCGACCGCAACGCGCTTCACGTGCGTTACGCCGACGAGGACGTCTGCATCGGCCCCGCAACCTCCAAGCAGAGCTACCTGAACATCTCGAGCATCATCGCTGCCGCGGAGATCACCGGGGCCGACGCCGTGCACCCCGGTTACGGCTTCCTCGCGGAGAACGATCATTTCGCCGAGATTCTCGAAGAGTGCGGAATCCGTTTCGTCGGGCCTGCGGCCGAGGCGATTCGCCTCATGGGCAACAAGTCGAGAGCCCGCGAGACTGCGAAGGCGGCGGGTGTTCCGATCATCCCCGGGAGCGACGGGCCCGTCGAAGATGTCGATACTGCCGAAGGAGTCGCGCGGGAGATCGGATTTCCGGTCATCCTGAAGGCGTCTGCCGGCGGCGGCGGACGTGGGATGCGGATCTGCTGGGATGAGAAGGATCTTCGTACGGCCTATGACACCGCGAGGCACGAGGCCGAGCGCGCGTTCGGCGTCGCGGACGTCTACATCGAGAAGTACCTGACGAATCCCCGCCACATCGAGTTCCAGGTCTTCGGCGACACGCAGGGCCGCATCGTCCACCTCGGCGAGCGTGAATGCTCGATTCAGCGCCGCCACCAGAAGCTGATGGAGGAGTCTCCGTCGCCGATGATGACGCCGGAGCTTCGCGAGCGGATGGGCGCGGCGGCTGTGAAAGTCTGCGAGGCGGTCGGCTACTACAACGCAGGGACGATCGAGTTCCTCGTCGACGGCCCAAACTTCTATTTCATGGAGATGAACACCCGCATCCAGGTCGAGCATCCCGTGACCGAAGAGGTCACCGGGCTCGATCTCGTTCGCGAGCAAATTCTCGTTGCGGCGGGAGAGAAGCTCTCGTTCCCGAAGAAGCTCGAGATGTCGGGGCACGCGATCGAGTTCCGAGTCAACGCGGAGGACCCGGTCACGTTCGCGCCGAACCCCGGGCGGATCACGACGTTCCACCAGCCGGGGGGACCCGGCGTGCGCGTCGACACGGCGGCCTACAGCGACTACGTCATCCCGCCGCACTACGATTCCATGATCGCGAAGCTCATCGTGAAGGCACCATCGCGTCGCGACGCGATCGAGCGCGGCCGCCGCGCGCTCGACATGTTCACCATCGAAGGAATCAAGACGACGATTCCGCTTCAGCGCCGGATCCTGGGCGACCCGAGGTTCCTGCGGGGCGAGCTGTCGACCCGCTTCATGGAAGACCTCCTCAAGTAGCCGCCGGCACCGGATCGGGCTTCTTCGCCACGGGTCACATGAAGATCTATCTCATCGGCTTCATGGGCGCCGGCAAGACTACGGTCGGCCTCGAGCTCGCGCGCCGGCTTGGAATCCCGTTTTTCGATCTCGACGAGCTCATCGTGTCGTCGGAAGGGATGCCGATCCGCGAGATCTTCGCCGAGAAAGGGGAGCCGCATTTCCGCCGGCGAGAGATGGACCTGCTCCGCTCGACGCAGCACCTCGAGCATGGGGTGATCGCGACCGGCGGCGGCACGTTCACCTTCGAGGAGAACATTCAATTCGTGCTCGCCCACGGGCTCTCGGTCTACATCCAGGCGCCGATCTCCGTGCTCATGCGGAGGATCGGAGAGAAGGCTGCGGAGCGGCCGATGTTCCGCGACGAGGCCTCGCTTCGGGAGCTTTTCCAGTACCGGCTCAGGTACTATAAGATGGCCGATATCACATTGGACATCCGCGAGGAGGAATCGGTCGCCGAGATCACCGAGCGGATGATCATGCAGTTGCCGAAGGAGCTCTTCGGCGCGCTGTCCCGCCGTCCCGGTCACAACGGATGAAAACGCTCGTCATCTCAGACCTCCATGCAAACCAGGCCGCCCTCGATGCGGTGCTGTCGCACGCCCGGAGGAAGGGAGCGACTCGTGTCATCTGCATGGGCGACTTCGTCGGCTACGGCGCGCAGCCGAACCAGGTGCTCGACAAGGTGCGTCGCCTTCGCGGGCGCAAGTGGTTCATCCGCGGGAACCACGATCGCGTCGCCTCCGGCGCCGACGACGGCAGCGGTTTCAACCAGGCGGCGCGTCACGCCGCGATCTGGACGCGCGAGCACCTGAGCAAGGAGAACCTCCATTTCCTCCGGAGCCTCACTCTCGGTCCGGTAACGACGGATGACGGCATTCTCCTCTGTCACGGCTCCCCATTCGACGAGGACGAATACGTCTTCAGCGAATACGACGCACACAACATTCTCCGCAAGTTTCCCCAGAAGCTCGTCCTCTTCGGGCACACGCACCTCCCGTCGTTCTTCGTTCAGGACGCGCGGGGAGGGATCAGCGGCTGGCTCGTAAGGCAGGCGTCTACGTTCAAGCTCGAGAAGGGGAAGCGATACCTGATCAATCCCGGCTCGGTCGGGCAGCCGCGTGACCGCAATCCGATGGCGGCGTACGCGATCATCGACCACGAGCGACAGGCGGTGCACTTCCTGCGCGTGGAGTACGACATTCGCAGTACGCAGCAGTCGATTCTCCGCGCGGGGCTGCCGCGCGTGCTCGCCGACCGCCTTGCCGCCGGTGCCTGAGGAGCTCGCCATGACAGCGTTCTACAACGTCGCCCTCGACCTCCCTCACGCCGGGACGGTCGCGACGCGGATCGTTCGTTTCATCGAGACGCGCACGGGCTCTGAAGACGAAGGCTACGAGGACCTGGCGCGCTTGGCCGAGGAGATTCGCGACGCGCTGTTCCCCTGCTCGGTGAGCGGGGAGAATCCGCCGGGTCCCGAGGCGATCGAGTTGCGCGATCGCGTCGCCGCGCTCGCACGCGAGCTTGTCGACCGGATCGAGTCTCTCGGCGTCGCGCACGACCGGCTCGGCCAGCACGTCCGGAACCTCTTCGAGTGTCTCGAGCTCGGCGAGGAAGGCGCGGAGATCTCTCTGCGGGCGGGCGAGGATCCAAACTCGATTCAGCGCCCCGTCTGATTCCCGCCGTCGTCCCCGCCCGGCTCACCACCTTCCCAGACGCGGGGCAGGGGCCTCGCCGCAGGGCGAGTGGAGCCTTCCTCGAGCCCTCGCGGCTTCATCGTCAGCAGCACGACGCAGTATGGCCGGGCGATCGCGCCGA
>JAMPYE010000444.1 GCA_023700825.1 Thermoanaerobaculia bacterium
CAGCGACCCCAGCCAGAAGCCGGTGATTGGAAAGCTCGGCGCCACACCCTCGGTCGCCGCGCCGAGCGCGACCAGCAACGGCACGAAGTGCTCGCGCGTCGGCAGCGCGATCCGCACGCCGGGCGCCTTCGTCTCGTAGTCGAGCAGCGCGTCGACGTCGCCGCGCTCGAGCGCCTCGGCCGTCCACGCGTCGAACTCCGTCGCCCACGCGGGAGGCGGCGCCGTACCCTGCCAGTCGATCGTTCGCAGGTTGTGCGTGATGAAGCCGCTGCCGACGATCAGCACGCCTTCGTCGCGCAGCGGGGCGAGCGCTCGCCCTAACGAGAACAGCTCCTCCGGATTCTCGCTCGGCAGCGACACCTGCAGCACGGGAACGTCGGCCTCCGGGTACATGGCGACCAGCGGCACGTACGCGCCGTGATCGAGCCCGCGCTCGGGAGCCTCGGCTGTCGGATGCGTCCCGGCGAGAATCGATCGAACGCGCGCGGCGAGTTCCGGCGCGCCGGGGGCTGCGTACTGCTGCTCGTAGTAGTGCGACGGGAAGCCGTAGAAGTCGTAGATCAGCGGCAGCGTGCGCGTCGCGCCGATCGTCACGGGCCGCTGCTCCCAGTGCGCCGAGAGCATGAGAATCGAGCTCGGCCCGGGAAGCCGCCCGGCCCAGTCGTACAGCTCGCGAACCCAACTCGCGTCGTCGAGCAGCGGCGGCGCGCCGTGGGCGATGAAGAGAGAGGGCAGACGGCCCGGGAGGTTCACTCCGATATTGTCCTCTCTCGTTGACTCGGGTGCCAGATCGACGGCCTCCTCCGTCTTCGCACTCGATGTTCCGCGTTTCGCGTTCAGCGTTCCGCGCTCCATCGTGCTATCGTCCTCGACCCGCCATGCGCACGACTCCGCTCGGCCTCGAACGCTGGTTCACCCGCGACACGCTGTCCCTGGTTCGCAAGGATCCCTGCCCGGTCGTCGTCACCGATCTTCTCTACTTCCGCGACGGCTCCAGCGCGCGGATGCACGAGCCGGGCGGGAGGAGCTATACGTCGTTCCTCCGTATCGAGAAGGGAGAGCCGGCGGCGTACCAGTGCACCTGCCCGCACCGGCAGTCGGCGACCGACCTCTGCCGCCACCTCGCACTGCTCTACGAGCAGAGCGTTGAGGTCGACGACGCGGGCGCCTTCCTCCGGCTAAAATCCGAGCGCTTCGAGACGAGCCTCTGGTTCGTCGTCGCGAAGGGAATGCAGACCGGCCTGGGGGCCGCAAGGCTCGAGCACGACATCGAAACGGAAGGCAGGGCGCGGATCGCCCGGAGCGGCGTCGACGGGGAGACTCGCTTCGAGTTGCACCTCAACGACCCCGATGAGCGCACGCTCACGCTCGCCTTCGCTGCGTGGCCGCCGGAGCACCGCCCGCCGGAGGTCGCGATCGAGGCGAGCCGCGACGGGCGCGAGACGCGTCTCATGAAGGAGACGCGCACGACGCAGGAAGAGGCTCTCGAAAGGCGCGGCGTTTCCCCGACCGCGCGCCAGCTCTGGGAGTCGTCGTTCTGGTTTCGCGTCTCCCGCTCCCTCTTCGACCTGCTCGGCGACTCGACCGACGGGGCCTCGCTCGAACGGAGCGACGATGCCTTCGTCCTGCGACACGAGACGCCCGCCGCTTCGCTCTCGTTCCGCCTGACCGATGACGCGATGGCGGCGCTGCTCCAGCATCCCGCGGCCGCCGGGATCCTCCCGCGCTCCGGCTTCCGTCGCGAGGAGGGAGCAGCCGTCCCGTCGCTGAAGATCACGCTCACGCCCACGGGCGAGCTGCGGCTGGTTCCCGCGGTCCTCGTGGAGGGTCAGGTCTTCGATCGTCACGCGCTCGATCGCGTCTCGTACGGCCGTTGGATCCACTTCGCCGACGCGAAGCTCTTCGCCACGCTCTCCGACGCGCCTCGGCTCTTCCCCGAGAAGCCCGCGAAATCGCAAGCAGTTCTGTCGTTCGGCGGCGCCTGGGTCCCTTCCACCTCCGGGATACCGCTCGAGCGCGAGACGACGATTCCGCAGGACGAGGTCTTCGCCTTCCTCCGCCGCCATCGCGAGACGCTCGCTTCGCACCCTTCGGAGCTGGTCGACCCGGCGCTGCGCGATGCGCGCCCGGCCGAGGTCGACGATCTGCTGCGGGTCAAAGTCCTCTCGGCGAGTGATGAGGAATTCGAGCTCGCTGTCACCTGGAGCGTCGAGGGCTCGCCGATCCCGCTCGCCGACGTCGTCGACGCGAAGCGCAAGAAGCAGTACGTCGTGATGTCGGGCGCGAAATGGGTCGCCGCCGCATCGCCCGCGTTCGCCTGGATCGACGACCTCCCGAAGGACCGTTTCACGGGAAAACGGGCGAAGAGCGTCCGCGTTCACCGCGTCGAGTGGCTTCGCATCCGCTCGTCGGTTTCCAGGCTCGACATCTCCGGCGATCCCGAGGGTGCGAAGAAGCTGGAGGACCTCGCCTCGCTCCGCACGTCGAGTGCGGCGCCCGATCCCGCGTCGTTCGGCATCGACCTCTATGCATACCAGCAGACCGGCTACCAGTGGCTCTGGTTTCTCGACCAGCAGAGCTTCGGCGGGCTGCTCTGCGATGACATGGGGCTCGGCAAGACACACCAGGCGATGGCGCTCATGCGCGCGATCGTCGCGGGTGACGCGCTGGCGCGCATCCTCGTCGTCTGCCCAACCTCGGTAATCGACCACTGGCGGACGAAGCTCGCCGACTACATGCCGGGCATCGACGTGGATACGTTTGCGGGGGGGACGCCCGGACAGGCACGAGTGGTCGTCGCGTCGTACGGCATCGCACGCAATCACGCTCCAGCGCTATCGCGCGTTCGATGGGACCTGCTCATCCTCGACGAGATTCAGACGATCAAGAACCGCACGACCGCGACGCACCAGGCGCTCGCGGGCGTTCCACGGCGCATCGCGCTCGGCCTCACGGGGACTCCCGTGGAGAACCACGTTGGCGAGTTGCGGACCCTGCTCGAATTCGTGCAGCCCGGATATCTCCCGGGCGAGGCGTCGTTCGAGCGCACGTTCGCGATCCCGATCGAGCGCGACCTCCCCGGAGCGCGCGACCGGCTTGCGCGGCTCATCGATCCCTTCGTCCTGCGCCGCACGAAGGCGCAGGTGCTCCCGCAGCTCCCCGAAAAGATCGTCGACGTGCGCCACTGCGAGCTGACCGACGAGCAGCGGGTGCTTTACCGCGAGGTGCTCGCGGGACGCGGGAAGAGCGTCGCCGACGATCTCGCCAGCGGCAGGCGCTTCTCGTACATCCACGTTTTCGCGGTGCTCAACTACCTCAAGCAGGTCTGCAACCACCCGGCTCTCTTCCACGAGGATCGCGACCCGGAGCGCTACTCGTCGGGCAAGTGGGAGCTCTTCCGCGAGCTCCTCGGCGAGACGCTCGACAGCGGCCTGAAGGTCGTCGTCTTCAGCCAGTACGTCGGAATGCTGCGATTGATCGAAAAGCACCTCGAGGCGAACGGCATCGGCTTCGCGACGATCAAAGGGGACACGAAAGACCGCGGCGCGATGACGCGGCAGTTCCGTGACGATTCCGACTGTCGCGTCTTCACCGCGAGCCTCCGCGCCGGCGGCGTCGGCATCGACCTCACTCCGGCCTCGGTCGTCATCCACTACGACCGCTGGTGGAACCAGGCGCGCGAGGACCAGGCGACCGACCGCGTCCACCGGTTAGGCCAGAACCGCGGCGTCCAGGTGATCAAGCTCATCACGAAGGGGACGCTCGAAGAGAAGATCGACGCGATGATCGCCCGCAAGGGCGAGCTCGCCTCCGATCTGGTCCGCGAAGACGATCCCACGCTCGCGAAGCAGTTCACGAGAGATCAGCTGAAAGAGCTGCTTCGCGACGATCTCGACTCCTGAGCGGACGCGCCGGTCACGCCGGCGTCGACGACTCGATGCGCCGCTCGAGCTCGGACGACGGCGTCAGCCACAGCACCTCGTACGGCCCCATCTCCAGCTTCAGCACGCCGTCCGTCGCCAGCCAGCCGCGACCGGCGAGCAGATCGAACCAGTAGTGCGACTCCATGCCGAGGTCCGACTGCCGCACGTCGATCGCCAGCGCCCGCTCGGTCACGTTGGTCAGGCAGAGCAGGTGCTCGTCCCCTTTCGGTGAGATGCGGACCACGGAGAAGAGCGACGGTGACAACTCGAGGACGCGCTGCTCCCC
>JAMPYE010000445.1 GCA_023700825.1 Thermoanaerobaculia bacterium
CGGCACGAAGAGCGACGGGCAGGAGTTCGTGTACACGTTCGCCGAGTCCGGCACCTTCCCGTATCACTGCGCCTTGCACAGCGCGAGCGGCGGCACCGGCATGAACGGGACGATCGTCGTGCAAGCGAAGGACGACCCGCCGCCATACCCGTACAAGCAGTCGCACGAGCATTGAACCCTCTTCGCCCACGACGAGCGCCGCTTGCGTGAACGCTCGCGAAGTGGAAACCCCGGCGCGGCTCGGCACGCCGTCGGGCAGCTACTGCTCCTTCAGCATCGCCGGCCAGTTGAGGATCACGTGGAACGCCACACTCGAGCGCGCCGTCGTCGGGACGTTCAGCAGAATCCGCTCACCGTCGGCGGTAACGTCCTCGAAAAGCGGCGTGTCGCGATCGGGAGGCTCGGGGAGCTTGAAGAGCGCCTTCGGCACGCCGGGGCGGAACACGGGAGTCGTCGTGATCGCCACCGACATCACGTTTCCGTCTGGCGCCGCGTAGAGCAATTCCTGCCCACCACGCGTCCAGCGAGGCTGCGCGCCGCCGCCATTCGAGATCTGCCACTGCTCGAACGATCCTGACGCGGGGCGGACGTAGATCTCCTGCCTGCCCGACTCGTTCGACGTGTAGGCAAGCCAGAATCCGTCGGGGGAGAGCTCCACCAGGTCTTCCATGAACGGAGTCTTGAGGATCGTCACGGGCGCCTTCTTCGGATCCGAGCCATCGAGCAGAAGCAGATCGTTGTTCGTCTCGGGATTCTGTTCCGCGAAGTAAAACGACTTGCCGTCGAGCGACCACGAGATCGAGTTCTTCCAGAACGGCGACTCGTGAAGAAGCTCGATGTCACCCGCGGTGCCGAGCGATTTCACGCAGAGATCCTGCACCGCTTTCGGCTGGCAGATGAACGCGATCTTCTTCGAGTCTCGCGACCAGACCGGAAACGAAAAGGCCCCGCTCTTCTGCGTGATGCGGAATCGGCGGTCGTACTGGAGATCGAGAATCCAGAGGTCGGTGACCGCCGTCGACGTGTCGCCGATCGCAAGCACGACCTTCGTGCCATCCGGGGAGATGCGGGGCGCCTGGTTGAACGCGGGGGTTCCGAGCTCACCGAGCGCGCGACCATCGCGTCCCACCCAGCGCAACGTCGACTTGCGCAGGATCTCCGGCAGATAAACGATCGCGCCGCGATCTGACGCCGTGTAGATCAGCAGGTTCTTGGGCTCCCAGAGGCTGATCTTCTCGTTCTGCACCGGTGCCGGCTGGCCCACCAGCGCGAGCTTCTTGAGGTCGAACCGCCACGCGAAAAGGTCGTTCCTTCGCCCGAACAGCACGTACCCCGGCTCGACGTACTGGGCGTTCGTCGAGTCTTCGATGAGAACCGATGCATCGAGCGAGTCGAGAGACGCGAGCATGAGCCGTCCCACCTCTCCCTTCGCGGCCCGCTGACGCGAAACGTAGAAGAAGTGCTTGCCGTCGGGAAGAAACCGAGGCAGCCGGTTCGTGACCTCTTTCTCCTCGTCGAATCGCGTCGCGTTCTTCGGCGTTCCGCCCCCGGCAGGAATGCTCTGAATCGGCGAACGGATGTTGGGAGCGAAGAGGATCACGTCGCTGGAGCCCCACGAACCACCGCGGCCCGAGGGCGCGTCGGCGAGCACTTGCGGCGAGCCTCCCCGAAGATCGAGCTTCTTGAGCTTTCCCTCTGCAAAAAAGGCAAGATATCGGCCGTCGGGCGACCAGAACGGATACGCCGCGCCGGTCGTTTCCGGAACCGGCTTCGCGGTCATCGCCGACAGATCGCGAATCCAGAGCTGCTGGCCGCCCGAGTTCAGGTTCGCGGCGAACACCAGCCGCTTCCCGTCGGGGGAGAGCGCAAGCCCGAGGAGGTCGTACGGAATGAGCGCCGCGTCCGAGGGAGGATCGATCGTCGCGCGGAACGGCTCCGGAGCCTTTGGCTGATTGCGGATCCACGCCCCGGTCGCGACGAGCGCGAGGATCGCGAAGAGCGCGGCCATCCCCCACGCCAGCTTTTCGCGCGTCTTGCGCCGCAGCGTCACCGTGGTCGCGACACCGGCCTGCGAGCCTGCCTCGCTGAGCCAGCGGAGCTCGCTCGCGACGTCATGCGCCGACTGCCAGCGGTCGTCTGGATCCTTCTCGAGGCACTTGCGCACGATGTGGTCGAGCGCGGGAGGCACCATCGGCGTGACCGAGGAGATCGGCGCCGGGTGCGACGAGACGATCGCCGCGATGAGGCTCGTCTTCGAGGTCCCCTGGAACGCGCGCATCCCGGTCGCCATCTCGTAAAGCAGCGCGCCTAACGCGAAGATGTCGGTGCGCGAGTCGGCCTCGCGCCCTTCGAGCTGCTCGGGGGCCATGTACTGGAACGTGCCGAGGATCGTCCCTTCCTGCGTCAGCGGCTTCGCCTGCGTCGCCGCCTCGGTGAAGCCGCGCAGCGGATCGGCGTCGACTCCGGTGCGCGCGAGGCCGAAGTCGAGCAGCTTCGCCCCGGTCTTCGTCAGCATCACGTTGCCCGGCTTGAGGTCGCGATGGACGATCCCCTGCTTGTGCGCGCGGTCGAGCGCGTCGGCGACCTGCGAGCCGATGCGCAGCACCTGGTCGGGCGGCAACGCGCCTTTCTGGATCTTGTCCGCGAGCGATTCCCCTTCGAGCAGCTCCATCACGAGGAAGTCGGTTCCCTCGTGATGTCCCACGTCGAAGAGCGTGCAGATGTTCGGGTGGTTGAGCGACGAGATCGTCTTCGCCTCGCGCTCGAAGCGCGCCTTGAGCTGAGGGTTCGACGCGAAGCCGGGAGGGAGGACCTTCACCGCGACGTCGCGGTCGAGACGCGTGTCTTTCGCGCGCCACACCTCTCCCATGCCGCCCGCGCCGATGGGCGCAGAGACCTCGTACGGCCCGAGTCGGGTACCGGAGGCAATAGTCATCGTTTAGGGAACCTGGCGGATTGTCGCATGAAACGGCGGCATCGTGGCGGCACATTCCGATGTGCCGCGCGGCGCGAAGCGCCGCTCCATCGACGCGCGGCACTGGCCGCCTCTGGCGGCACGCCGTCACGGAGTGCCGGCGCCACGAAGGCTTCGCGGTCCCCTTTACCGCTTCGGTCGCGGCACCGGCATTCCGGCGGCCCGGAGCTCTCGCCTGATGAACTTCAGCGCGTGCTCGGGCGTGTCCGCCACGGCGCCGAAGTCGATCTCGCCCGGCTCCACGGCTCCGAGCGGGAAGAGCGACTTGTTGATGAAATCGCTCATCTCTGCCCAGAAGGCCTTGTCCATCAGCACCACGGGAAAACGTGCGATCTTGCGGGTCTGGATCAGCGTCATCACCTCGAAGAGCTCGTCGAGCGTTCCCAGCCCCCCGGGGAGCACCACGAACGCGGAAGAGTACTTCACGAGCATGACTTTCCTGACGAAGAAGTAGCGGAAGTCGATGAAGCGGTCGAGATACGGATTCGGCTTCTGCTCGCGAGGCAGTTCGATGTTGCAGCCCAGGCTGACGCCCCCCGCCTGCTTGGCCCCTCGGTTGGCCGCCTCCATGACGCCGGGACCGCCGCCGGTGATCACGGTGAATCCGGCCCGGGCGAGCGCGGCGCCGACGTCGACCGCGAGCTCGTAGTGGCGACTGCCGGGCTTGAAGCGGGCAGACCCGAAGACGGTAACGCAGGGGCCGATGCCGCGAAGCGCGTCGAAGCCGCGCAGGAGCTCGCGCATGATCCGCGCGGCGCGTGCGTCGTCTTCGTCGTGGCTCCCCTGCTTCTCGAGGAAGATCCGATCGTCGTCGTGGTTGCCCCGCTTCGACTTCGGCCGCGCCGGAACCGGTGCCCGCTTCGCCATCACATTCCTCCCCTCGCCGCCAAGTGCGCGGCGGCACGAAGGGATCATAGCAATGTGGAGCGCGCGGAATCATGTGGCGCAGACACTCCTGTCCGCGCGTGGCGCAACGCGCCGCCATCATCGCGGTGTGCGACCAACCGGTCGCCCCGCGGTGCGGGGCGACACGCAGGCAGGAGTGCCTGCGCCACATACCGCCGAAGCTGCGCTTCGGCGAGAAAGGGCGGAAGCTTCGCTTCCGCACTCCACATCAACCCAGCACGCGCGCGACCTCGTCGACGTTCGCGTCGATCTCGACCATCTGCGCCCCGCCGTCACGCCTGACGCGCTCGAGCACGATCTCCGGGTCCTTCAGCAGGTTTCCCGTGAG
>JAMPYE010000446.1 GCA_023700825.1 Thermoanaerobaculia bacterium
GCGCGAGCACGCTGCCGTCGGCTCGCCGGAGACCGTGAACCTCGACCGTGTCGCCGACGACGAGGCCGGCGGCCGTGGCGACCGCTCCTCCGACGACGACGATCGTGTCGTCGTCGAGCGCGACCGTCGTGTCGCCTTTGGCGTTCCGGACCGTCAGCGTCGTTGCGCCGATCGTCTGGACGACGCCTTCGATCTCGACGACGTCGGGCTCGACCTCGATCGACAGGGCGACGCTGGCGCCCCTCGTGTCCTTCGCGATGCGCACCTGCACCTGGTTCGACACGCTGACGGTGGCGGGAGAGCTCGCCGTGCCGATGCGTGTCTGCGGGGTCACTCTGACACTGACGTCGCCCCTGAGCGTGCGGACGACGAGCTGGCTCGTCGCCTGAGAGATCACGATGCCGTTGATCAGGTACGTCGGGCTCACTCCGCGACGGCGAGAGCTGCGCGAATTTGCCTCGCCGGCTGCAAGAGGCAGCGCCAACGCGAGGAGCAACGCCGAAAGCAGAAGTGAGACAAGTGGTGTGCAACGTTTCATGGTTCCTCCAATAAACAAGAAAGGAGGGCGTCGGTACGCCCTCCTTGTTGATTCGGACGCGTTGCCGGTGCGGCCCGGCGCGTCCTTCTGGCATCGCCGGCTGATCGCGCCGGCGGATCCCGTCATCTGTCTGCTACCCCTTCATGACTGCCTCCAAAAACAAAACGCGGAGGACGTTGGTACGCCCTCCGCGCGAAACTTCGACCTGCGTACCCGGTGCCGAATCGGCCCGGAGTCGGTCTGATGTTGGTCTCAGGTTTGGTTTGTCGCCGACCTACATAGCACAGATTCCAGCGCCAGGCAAGTGAGGTTCTCGTAACGAGTGATCGGCGGGCTCGGTTCGGAAGGAGAGGAACTCGCGGGGCTTCGAGCCTAACTCCACGAGGTTGACTCGAGAGCGAAGCTTTCATTCCGAAGCCTAGCGTGCGTCAGATCTTTCCGATTTTGACGCTGTGACCTTTTGCCCGACGTTTCGAAGCCGCGCTATAGTAAAGATTCATGAAGCACGCCGCGATTGCCGCTCTGGTTGCGCTTCTGCTCGTGCCGGCCGCGCGCGCGGCGGAACCGGCAGTGGAATCCTTCGCCATCGAGGACACGACCTACGGCCTGCCGCGTCCTGTCTGGTTGTACAGGTCGCCGGGCGCGAATGGTCCGGCGAAGCGTGACTGGAATCTCTTCGTCTTCCTGCAGCGTGAGTACGTCGATGACCTCGCGGTTCCGGCGACGTTGCAGCGACTCGTCGCCTCGGGTGAGATTCCTCCGACGATCGCGGTCGTGCTCGACACGTCGACGGAGCGGCCCGCCGAGATCGCGACTTCTGCGAAATTCGATCGATTCGTGACCGTGGATCTGCTGCCATGGCTGCGCGAGAAGCTCGGGGCCCTCCCGGAGCCGACGAAGGTCGTGATCGCGGGATTCAGCGTGGGGGGATTGAACGCTGCATACATCGCGTACCGGCATCCCGACGTGTTCGGCAACGTGCTCGCGCAAAGCGGCGCATTCTGGCGCGGCCCCGCGGGCGCGAACGAGCCGCCGGAATGGCTGACGGGCGAGCTGCGCAACAAGCCGCGTCTTCCGCTGCGGTTCTACATCGAGGTAGGCAGCGAAGAGGCACACACTTCGCCTAACGGGGTGATCTTCGTCGAAGCCAATCGCCGGCTGCGCGACACCCTGGCGGCGAAGGGGTACGTGTTCCGCTACAGCGAGGTGCCGCGCAACATCCACGATCCGGCACATCTCCGCCCCACGCTGCCGGCGGGAATCGTGTATCTGTCGAATTCCGCGGATCAGGCGCGCTGACTCCAAGAGTCGAGAAGCAAGGAGCATGTGGAGTGCGAAAGCGAAGCTTTCGCGGCGGCGCGTAGCGCCGTCCCGTTCCGCGGGATGCTCGACGAGAACAATGACCGCCGGCGACCCGGCGGCGCTGCGTTCTCGTGACGATCCGTCTCCTCAACTCGCGGTCGATAGCGCGCGCACGACCTCGACGCGCCGCTTTGGGCCGTCGAGGATCGACCGGACGAGGTTTGCGGTCGTCACGTCGCCGAAGGTGATCGTGTAGAAGGACGACGACGGTTCGATGCCGAGCTCGCGCACGATGCGGCGGACGGAGCGCCCCTTTGCTCGGGATTCTTTCACGCGTCCTTCGAGCTCCCGGAGCCACGCGAGCTTGGCGCGAATCGCCTCCTTGCCGCCGGTGAAGCGGGGTCGGTGGGCGCAGAGGAGCGCGTCGAAGTCGAGCGTGAGGAAGCGCTCGAGCGTAAGGCAGCTTTCGTGGAAGTCCTCGTCGCCGCGGAAGACCTTGATCTTCTCGGCGACGAAGGCGTCGCCCGAGAGGAGCCACCCGCGCTCGGGGACGTGAAGCGCGAGCTGGTCGACGGAGTGCCCCGAGGCGGGGACGACGTGAGCGTCGAACCGGCCGAGCGGTACGACGTCGGGGACTACACGCGCTTTGACGGGATCGGCCTCGCCCCAGAGGACGTGCTGGTAGAAGCGCCGCGGGAGTTCGCCCGCCACGAGCCTCACGCCGGAGTCCGTCGCGAGGACTTCCGCCCCGAAGGACGCGAGGCGCGCGGCGTTCCCCGAGTGGTCCTCGTGGTGGTGGGTCAGCACGACGCGACCGACCTTCGCACGGCGTGCCGCAGTGACGACCTCGTCCGCGACGGAGGAGATCCCCGTGTCGACGAGAGTCTCCCCGACGACGTAGCAATAGACCGGAAGGATCTCCCGTCCTCGGTACGTCCGCGCCATCCGGAGGACGGTGGCATCCTCGAACGCGCTCGCGTCGAACGTGTGGCCGGCGGGGAAGGGAAAGTGCCGCCAGAGCGGGTCGAGGAGGTGGTAGAGCGGCGTCATCGGGTTCTTGGCGTCAGACGCGCAGAATCAAAGACTCGTCCGGGAGTCTCTCGAGCGCACGCTTCATGAGCGGATGATAGCTCGGGGATAGGGTCAGAGCTTCTTAGTTCTGTTCTTCGGAGATAGGGTCAGAGCTTCTTAGTTCTCTTCTTCGCGGGACTCGGGAGCGAACTCCCGCTGGCTCAGTGTCTTGCAAGGCGATTGCGACTTGCTCATCTGTGCGACTTCGTTCGCGTCAGGCGAATGTGCCGGCGTTATCCCGTCCCGCAATCTACCAATTGTAGAATTCCGAAGAACGAAGCTCTGACCCCTGACCGAAGAACGAAGCTCTGACCCCTGACCCCCTGTTCTCGTGACGCTCGATCGTTCAGTCGATCGAGAGCTTCGAGACGCGAATCTTGCCGTTCTCGAGCGCTCCTTCGACGGTCACGCGAAGCGCGTTCTTCTTTCGTGTGGCCTTGAGGGCTTCGAGCGCGAGCGAGTTGCCGCGTTCGTCGAACGGCAGGAACGCGCCGTCGACGACGATTCCGTAGCCGCCTTTGGCGCACTGGAGTGCGCAGGCCGTCGTGTGCTCGCCGGTCTTTCCTTCGAACTTCGCCTTGCAGAGCGTGTCGATGAGCGGAGCCCGTTCCCAGGTCTCGGCCCATGCGGCCGCCGGCAACAGCAGCGCGGTGAGCAGCATCAGTCTCGCGATGATCTTCGTCATGTTCATGTTCGATCTCCTTTCGTCTGTCGGTTACGTGGTCTGCGTAGACGCTCGGATGGCGAGCGGCTCGCGGGCAGGGGCGCGAAGGGCGTCGAGCCGCGCGAGCACGATCGCCGCGATCGCCATGTTCACGTCGCGCACCGCGACGTCGTAGAAGCTGCCGGTCGTGACGAGGTTCGCGGCGATGGCCAGCAGCCACACCGAGGCGACCCAGGCCCCGAGGCGCGTCGCGCCGAAGAGAATGGTGGCGCCGACCACCATCTCGACGACGCCGAAGACGCGCATGAGAAGCGCCGGATCGACCGGAATCAGCGATCCGGCGATCGGGCTGAGGTACATGTCCCACTGCGCGAGGATGTTGAAGAACTTGTCGAGGCCTGCGAGAAATGCGCTTGCGCCCAGCCCGATGCGGAGCGCCCAGTACGGCTTGATCAGGGATTCGTTCATGAGTTCCACCTCCGCGAGAAGAGAGTCGGAGACTCCCGTTTGGTGACACGGTCCCCGTCGTTGTCACCATTCGACGGCTCGCGACTCCATCGTGTGGAAGGACTCTCGTGGTCGTAGGGTGACGTCGGTAGGCTGTTTCGCCGCGTCACGGCGAGGAA
>JAMPYE010000447.1 GCA_023700825.1 Thermoanaerobaculia bacterium
CGTTCGTGGCGACGATCAACGTCCCGAAGGAGCAGGCCATCGGTTACCTGCGCGCCGTCGCCTACCTCAAGGACGAACCGGCGACGACGCCGGCGGAGGACGTCGTTTTCATCAACACTCCCGACTTCATGCAGAACATTCAGGTCCTGCTGGTCGAGCTGCCGACCACGGTCATCAACAACCGCGGCAGGCACGTCACCACACTGTCGAAGGAGGATTTCGAAGTACTCGACGAGAAGAAGCCGGTCGAGATCGCGAAGTTCGAGTACCAGAAGGATCTCCCGCTATCGGTCGGCATGGCCTTCGACACATCGGGATCGATGCGCCCGCGCCTGACCGAGGCGCAGCGCGCCGGGTTCCAGTTCTTCCGCAACGTGCTTCGGCCCGGCGACAAGGCGTTCCTCACGTCGTTCGATTCACAGCCGCTCGTCGTGCAGAAGTGGACCGACACCCTGTCGAGCCTGAACGCGGGGCTCGCGAGCCTTCGCGCCGAAGAGGCGACGGCGCTCTACGACGCGATCGTCTACTCGCTCTACAACTTCAAGAACATCAAGGGGCAGAAGGCGCTCGTCGTCATTTCCGACGGCAAGGACACCGCGTCGCGCTTCACCTTCGAGCAGGCCGTCGAGTACGCGCGCCGGACGGCGGTGCCGATCTACATCATCGCAATCGGCATCAAGACGACGGAAATCGACACCCGCTACAAGATGGGGCGCTTCGCCTCGGACACCGGGGGCGACATCTTCTACATCGAGAAGGCATCGGACCTCGAACGCGTCTACGGCTCAATCCACACCGAGCTTCGGTCACAGTACCTGCTCGGCTTTTACCCCCCCGCCGAGGTGCAGCCAGGCGGCAAGTGGCGCGAGGTCAGCGTGAAATCGAGCGAAGGGAAGGCGAGAACGATCGCCGGGTATTACCCCTAACCGACCGCAGCTTCGCTGCCGAATTGAGAATTGGAGTATTGAGAATTGGGAGATCGTGAACTGCTCGGGCGCTGCACGCGCGCTCGACCATCCCTAAATTCTCAATTCGTCCCCTCCCCCCGCTCCGCCTTACGCTCCGCCGCCACTCGTTCGCGTTCGTCGGCGGCGAGCTGGCGTTTTTCGTTGGCCTCACCCATGATCCGCTCCGCGATCGCGCAGCCGGTCGGAGTCATCGCGAGGCCTCCCTCGGCGGTCTCTTTGAGACCGCGCGGGAGCGCGCGGCCGATGCGCACCATCGCGTCGATGATTTCGTCCATCGGAATCACCGACACGACGCCCGCGAGCGCCAGCTGCGCCGCGGTCAGGCCGTGCACCGCGTAGAACGAGTTGCGCTTCACGCAGGGCACTTCGACGAGGCCGCCCACCGGGTCGCAGACCAATCCGAGGACGTTCTTCAGCGCCAGCGCGGCCGCCTGCACGCACTGGCGCGTGGTGCCACCCATCATGTAGGCAATCGCCGCCGCTCCCATCGCGGTCGCGACTCCGACCTCGTTCTGGCAGCCGCCCGCGGCGCCGGAGATGTTCGCCTTCAGCGAGACGAGGGAGCCGCAGCCCCCCGCGACGACGAGGCCGCGGATCGTCTTTTCCGGCGCGATGTTGCGCTCCTCCTCGAGAGCGAGGAGCATCCCCGGAACGACGCCGCCGGCGCCCGCGGTCGGCGCCGCGACGATGACTCCCATCCGCGAGTTCTCGTCCATCACCGCGAGCGAGTAGATCATCGTCTTCACGGTGAGCGGGTCGAGAAACGTCTTCCCCTCGTTGAACGCCGTCGCCATCGCCATCGCCTCGCCGCCGACGAGCCTGCCCATCGAGAGGCCCGAGTTCGACTTCCCGCGACGGACGCACTCCCACATCACCTCGCGACGGCGCGTGAGCGCGTCGATGATCTGCTGCTGCGTGAAACCGCTCTCCTCCGCGTCGGAGTCGAGAAAGACCTGCGCGAGATCGAGCCCCTCGCCGGCCGCCAGTAGTTCGTTGAAGCTTGCGATCATTCCGTCTCCGTAATAGGGCGATTGCCTCGCCAACCTCGAACCAGCGAGCGTGAAATCCTCAAAGAAGCGGTGCACTCCCGCTCCTGCGCAGAATTCGAAAAGAAGAATGTCGAATGAAGAATCGAGAATGGAGAACCACCTGCTCAACCATGGTTCGGTGTCGCGCGTTCTTCATTCCTCACTCTTCATTCGGCAAGCTTCATTTCGGTTTCTGTGCGACTGATTGAAACGACTCAGTCACGGGATCCGGTCCAGGTACCTGGCATCTTCCATATCCTCGAGCGCGAGAATCCGCTCGAGCGCGTCCTGCGACAGCGGCGAGTCGACGTCGACCTGCATGAACGCGTCCTTGCCCCTCTCCTTGCGCGAGCAGGAGAGAGACGCGATGTTGATTCCCTCCTTCGCGATCGCCTCGGCCACCTGGTGAATCATCCCGATGCGGTCGCGATAGAAAAGGAGGAGCGTCGGCGAGTCACCCTTGTAGCGCGTGGAGAAGCCGTTGATGCTGAAGACCTCGATCGCGGCACCGCCGATCGACGAGCCGACGATCTCCACCTCGCGCGCCGCCCCCTTCGCAACGATGCGGACGGTGTTCGGATGCACGTCGCCGAGATCCTCCTCGGCGAAGTCGACGTCGACGCCGAGCTGCTCCGCGATGCGGATCGCTTCCGGAATGCGCGGGTCGTGAACGTCGAGCCCGAGCGCTCCGCCGACGAGGGCGAAGTCCGAGCCGTGGCCGCGAAAAGTCCGCTCCAGCGGCGGGTGCAGGAAGAACCGCAGCATGACCGGATCTTCGTCGAGGATTTCGTGCGCAACACGGCCCAGCCGCGCCGTCCCGGCCGTGTGCGAGCTCGACGGCCCGACCATCACGGGACCCATCACGTCGAGAATCGGTATCTTGCGATCTGTTCGCACGTTCGTTGATTCTACAGGAGGGGAGCCCGGCGGCTCAGCGCAGCGCCTTGAGGGCGTTGACGACCGCGCGGACGCGCGTCGCGTCGACCTCGGCCGCGACCTCGCCTCCCCGCTTGATCGACGTCCCGACGATCGCGCCGTCGATCAGCCCCCGGTACCGCTTCGCGTTCGCCGGCGTGAGGCCGGAGCCGACGACCAGCGGCGCATCGGCCACCGCCGCGCGGAGCAGCGCGAACTGGTTCGGGTCCGCCTCTCCACCCGTCTCTGCGCCGCTCCCGATGATCGCGTCGGCCAGGCCGCGGTACCGCAGGTCCTTCGCCGACTGCCCTGGCTCGACCTGCGCCACCGGCGCCGCATGCTTCACCATGTGGTCGGCGAAGATCGCGACACCGTCGGCGCCGAGCTCGCGCCGGCGCCTGAGGACCGCGGCGGCGTCTCCCTCGATCACGCCCTGGTCGGTGAGCATCGCTCCGGTGTGGACGTTGATGCGGATGAACGCGGCACCCGTGGCCACGGCGATGGCGAGGGCCGCGAGCCCGTCGCTGCGAAGCGCGTTCACCCCGAACGGAATCGACACCTCGCGCGCGATCTCCGCAATCACCCGCGACATCGCCGCGATCGTCTCCGCCTGCAGTTTCTTGCCGAACGGCTTGTCGCCGAAGTTCTCGACCACCAGCCCCGCCGCCCCGCCTTCGGCGATCGCCTTCGCGTCGACTACGGCCCGGTCGATCACCGCGGCGATCGAACCGCCGAACAACGGCGCGCCCGGAAGCGGCAGCAGGTGAACCATGCCGAAGACAGGCATCTCCCCGAATCGGGCATGGAACGAAGCGTGGTCGAGCATCCGGTAATGATAGGCCATCACGGGCGAGGAGGCGCCGAGGAGCGCGACCCCGGCCGACCGGTCGGCGGGCACAACGCGTCGACGCGTCGCCTCGCTGGCAGGCTGCGCCTCACTGCCGGCGTCGTGTCGTCCCCTTCCGCGCCGCCTCCTCGCCCGGACGCTCGACGCTGTTTCGCGCGACGGGAGACGAGAGCACGATCGAGGTCGACGTCGTTCCGAACGGCGTCAGGCGATCGATCAGCGCCTCGAGGTGCTCGACCGAAGCGACGGCGACTTTCATGATGAACGAATCTGCGCCGGTCGCCCGGTGGCACTCGAGGACTTCCGGCATCGCCCGGACAGCGGACGTGATTCGCGTCAGCACGTCGCCGACGGCGCTCATGCGGATGACAGCGAGAATCGGCAGCCCGACCTTGTCGAGATCGATCTCGGCGCGGTAGCCGCGGATGACTCCGGCCGCTTC
>JAMPYE010000448.1 GCA_023700825.1 Thermoanaerobaculia bacterium
CGCGGTGTCGGCAAGCTTGCGGACGTCGGTGGCGGCCGCGCGCTCCCGCTTCCCTTTCTCCTCCTGGACGCGCGCGATCCACTTCAGCAGATCGGCGTAGTACTGCGTGTTCTGGATGACGCCCTGTGACTGCGACGTGGAGAACTCCCGCATCGCTCCGTCGATGTCGCCCTGCTGGTAGAGCGCGAGGCCAAGCCAGAAGTGAGGCACGTAGACGTAGGTCCTGTTCTTGTTCCGCGCGCTCGCCTGTTCGACGGGCTTCGCCGCGATGGCCTTCTGCATGAAGTCGCGGGCGGCAGCCCATTCGCCGCGCTCGGCGGCCGTGAGCCCCTTGTCGTAGGGATCCGCCCATTGCTCCGGTGCGGCCAGAAGCGACGGCGCCGCCAGCACGAACAGCAGCGCGATCCCCGCCAGGCGCGCCATCATCGGCTGCCTCCGAAGTCGGGATACTCGTTCGCCGCCGCCTTGCGGAACTGAAACGTCACCAGCTCGGTTTCCCCGGCCGAGAGCTCGACCGGCTGGACGAGTGCCTGGCCGTCCGGCCCCTTCATCGTCAGCTCGTATCGTCCGGGCGGAAGCTCGAGAGAGGCTGGCGTGACCATCGTCTCGCCGAGCGAAACGGCCTCGCCGCTTCCGAGTCTCTTCACCCCCGTCAGCTCACCCCACGGATAGGCATGGAGCCCGACGCGCGCCGGGGCAACCACGGTCAGATCGTCTCCCGCGGGCTGCTCCGCGGTAACGGTAGTCTCCGTCCGCGCGGTGTCCGTGGCGCCGCGTCGGGAGAGAAGCACGCCGACGACGATCAGCACGATCGCGAGGGCCGCCGCGGCGATCCAGACGAGCGGAGACCGCGAGGACGAGTTTTCGCTCACCGTCACGAGCACGCTTTCGGTGGCGTCGGAGGGCGCCTCGAGCTCCAGCGTGCGCGGCGCCGGGTGCAGCGGCTGCGCCGTGAGAACGGTCGACACGAGCTCCTGTCCCGGGACCGTGGGCGTGATCTCGGCGCGCGACGGAGACTTCGGAATCGCCTGCTGCTGCGTCATCCGCTCGAACGCTTCGTTCTGCTCTTCCGGCGTCGGCATCGGTGTTTCTTCGGTGATCGTCCGCTTCCGGACGCGCGGCGCGGTCTCGTCCATCGAGTCCGGAATCCCGCTGGACAGCACACGTTCCGCGGTGTCTTCGTCCGTGTAGGGCACGGCCACCGGCATGCGCGCCTCGTCGGCGAGCCCGGGCAGGAGATCGTCGAGCGCCCTCGCGAACTCGCGTGCCGTAGCAAAGCGCTTCGTCCGGTCCTTCTCGAGCGCCCGGAAGATCAGCGACTCCAGCTGCGGCGTGATGTTCGTCTCGGGATCAACTTCCGAGAAGGCCTTGGGGCTCTCGGAGGCGTGCATCATGAGGTAGCGGTGCGGCGTGTCGGCCACGAACGGGGGTGCTCCGCTCAGCATCTCGTACATCACGACACCGAACGCGTAAATGTCGGCGCGCCCGTCGATTCGTTCACCCTTCTTGAGCATGCCGAGGTGCTCGGGCGAGCAGTACTTCCACTTGCCGACGAACATCCCGGTCTTCGTCTTGTCCTCGGTCGAGTCGCCCGACTGCTTCGCAATGCCGAGGTCGATGATCTTGACGCGCTCGTCTCCGTCGTCGTCGCGGGTGATCATGATGTTCTCGGGGCTGACGTCGCGATGGACGATGCCGACCCTGTGGATCGCGTCGAGCCCCATGAGCGCCTGCGACGAGACGCGCGCCGCGTAGCGCGGGGAGAGGCAACCGCGCGCGCGGATGATCTCCGCGAGGTTGGTTCCCTCGATGAACTCCCACACCATGTAGTACGAGCCGTCGGCGAGCGTCGAGAAGTCGAACAGCGTCGCCACGTTCGGGTGGTGAATGCGAGTCGCGAGCCGCGCTTCGCGGATGAACCGCTCGTGCGCGTTCTCTTCGCCCGCGATCGCGGGGCGCATCACCTTGATCACGCGGATCGCGTTGAGGTGGATGTGGAGGACCTTGTAGACCTCGCCCATGCCGCCGACGCCCAGGCGCGAGATGATCTGGTACTTGCCGTCGATCGGCTCCTCGAGGTGCCGGCGCAGAAAGTCGGTGATCGGCTCCCCGCAGAACGGGCAGGCCTTGAAAGCGGTCTCGATCGCCGACTTGCAGTTGATGCAGAAAAACGCCACGCGCCCGTACCGTCAGCTCAGCAATCGCCGAACCGCGGTTTCCTCCGTCCTCGAGATGTAGTTGGCCAACAGGTTCTTGAGCTCCGAGTACGACAACAGGTCCGCGATCCTGGGCGTCACGCGGATCAACTGCACCTTCACGCCGATCCGATCGGCTTCCGAGATCATTCTGCCGAGCGACGCCAGCCCCTCGCGGTCGATCCCGACGAGGTATCCGAGGTCGATCATCAGGAGCCGGGCCGAGACGAGCTCGCGCCGGAGCTGCTCCTCGAATTTCTGAAACGTCTTCACGCCGAGGAACCCGACGACGTCGACCGCCGCGACGCGCGGATTGAAACAGCCGCGCGGCGATACCGCAAGGTCGAAGTTCGGCGAGGCCTCGCCGGGCATCGTCGTACCCGAGTTCGTCAAGTGGGTCGCGGGGCAGAGAAACACGACCTCCTCGTCACAGATCCGGATCACGTCGCCGTCGCGCAGCACGACGCTGTCGCCGAACGCAATCTCCTGCTCGTTGACCTCGAGCGGGTTCTTCTTCGAGAGCCGCCGGGCCATGTAGCCATTCGCCCCCGCGGTGATCAGCGCGTGCTGGCGCGAGATGTCGGGCGCCGAGAGGCGAAGATCGCACTCCGGTGCCCGCCCGATGAGCGCACGGCCGCGAAAGACGAGTGCCCGGAGCTCGCCCCCCTGCGAAATCGCGCGCAGTTCGGCCGCCGGCAGCTCGGTGATCGGCGTCAGTCGTCCCTGATGCTCCGCGGTCTCGTGCGACGGATCCGCGCCGGGACGCGGCAGGCTCTGGTCGACTGCCGTCCTCGCGAACAGATCGATCGACGGAGGGGGCATCTGCTCCGTCCCGCTGCGCAATACCGGAATCAGCGTGACTCCGTAGTTCGCCACGCGGAGCGCCGTCTCGCGCTCGAAGCGCAGCGTCGAGATCCGCCCCCCTTCCCAGAACGTGCCATTCGAGCTCTGGTCGAAAACACGGAAGCCCTCCGCGGAGTCGTTGCGGACTACGAGGTGCCTTGCCGAGACCTGCGCGTCGTCGATCACGACGTCGTTCTCCGGCAGGCGTCCGATCGAGAGAATCGTCTTCGAGAAGAGACGGTCCTCGAGCACCGTGCCGTCGCGCTCGACGACGACACGCAGCATCGGAACTTCGACTCTCGCTGAGGTGGCCATGACGGATTCGCCGCCGATTCTACCTGTGGAGACGCCCGGTACGGCATTCGCCGTTGGTCAGAAGCCGCCGCTCACGCTCGGCGGCTGCGCACCGCCTCCGCGGCAGCGCGCCAACGCCGCCTGTCACCGGGCCCCGCTTCGCCTCACTACGACGAACTCGCCTACGGCACCCAGACCTGCACTTCCCTCGTGCGCGGGCCGTCGAGCTCGACGAAGTAGATCCCCTGCCATCTGCCGAGAAGGAGCCTTCCACGCCAGGGAACCGTAAGCGAAGCCCCGATCAACGTCGCGAGAAAATGCGCGTCGGAGTTCCCCTCCCCGTGGTCGAAGGAAACGTCCGGCACGAGTGCCTCGAGCGCGCTGGCCACGTCGAGCGGGACGTCGGGATCGGCGTTTTCGTTGATCGAAACGGCAGCCGTCGTGTGGGGCACGAGGATCGTGCAAAGCCCCTCGGTCACGCCGAGCCCGGCGACAGCGGCCTCGACTTCGCGCGTGATGAGCCGGATCTCCACCTTCGCACCGGTCCTGACGGAGAAAGAACTCGATCGCATGCATGCAATCGTATCGCTCGTTCGTTACCTGCGGCAGCCAAGCGTGTAGAATCCGCCCATTCGGCGAAAATCGGGGCATTCGGATCGGGACGCAGAGGTGATGCGGCGGTACCCGCGCAGCTGCGCGACGGTTCCTTCATCCGCCGGCGAGCTGCCGCACGGCCGGCAAGAAAGGTGCCCGGGAGGACAACATGGACATGTACAACGTCGTCGTCATCGGAGCGGGATCGGGGGGGCTGACCGTCGCCGCCGGAGTCACCGGCCTCGGCGGAAAGGCCGCGCTGCTCGAGA
>JAMPYE010000449.1 GCA_023700825.1 Thermoanaerobaculia bacterium
GAGCGCAGCGAAGCGGAGTGAAGCGGAGTGAAGCGGAGTGAAGGACCTCTCAGGCTTCCGGGGTCATGCCGCGGGCCATGCACCGAAGGCCATGATTTCGGAAGCCTGCGAGGTTCTTCGCTTCGCTCAGGGCGACATGTGTTCGGCGGCGTTTGTTTCTCCTGCGACCGCCTCAGTGCCCTCCGCCGCCCCCCGACAGCGCCTTCACGAGCTCGCCGACGACCGCCTTCGCGTCGCCGAAGAGCATGTAGGTCGACTCCGAGAAGTAGAGCTCGTTCTCGATTCCGGCGAAGCCCGGGTTCATCGAGCGCTTGATCGCGAGGCACATCCGCGCCTTGTCGGCGTCGATGATCGGCATGCCGTAGATCGGGCTCGACTTGTCGTGCCGCGCCGCCGGATTCACGACGTCGTTCGCGCCGATGACGAGCACGACGTCGGTCTGCCCCATCTCCGGGTTGATGTCGTCCATCTCGACGAGGTGGTCGTACGGGATGTCCGCCTCGGCGAGCAGCACGTTCATGTGTCCCGGCATGCGCCCCGCGACCGGGTGGATCGCGAACTTCACGTCGACGCCCTTCTTCGTCAGGATGTCGTAGAGCTCGCGCACGCGATGCTGCGCCTGCGCGACCGCCATCCCGTAGCCGGGAACGATGACGACCCTCGACGCCTGCTCCATCACCTGCGCAGCGCCCTCGGGCGTCTCCGACTTCACCGTCCTCTCCTCGACACCGACCGCCTTCGCCTGCACCTGTCCGAACGCGCCGAACAGCACGTTCGAGAATGAGCGGTTCATCGCCTTGCACATGATGATCGAAAGGATCAGACCCGACGACCCGTCGAGCGCGCCCGCAACGATGAGCAGCTTGTTGTCGAGCACGAAGCCCATCGCCACCGCCGCGAGGCCCGCGTACGAGTTCAGCAGCGAGATGACCGTCGGCATGTCGGCCCCGCCGATGGGAATGATCAGCAGGACGCCGAAGGCGAGCGCGAGGACGATGATCACGGGGAAGAGATACGAGTAGCCGATCGGGTCGATCACCATCAGGAGGCCGCACACGATCGCGATCGCGAACAGGAGCAGGTTGCTCGCGTTCTGCAACGGGTAGGTCACCGGCCGTTGGGGAATCCACTTCACTTCCTGGAGCTTGCCCGCAGCCATCAGAGAGCCGGTCAGGGTCAGGAACCCGAGAATGACCTCCGCCGAGATCGCGAACATCCTGAAGTGCGTCAGCTGCTCGGGCGACTCGGCGAGCCAGAGGTAGTACTTGGCGACGCCGACGAGCCCGGCGGCGAGGCCGCCGAAGGCGTGAGACAGCGCGGTTCGCTGCGGCACCGCGGTGAGCGGCACGCGGGAGAGCGGAATGCCGACTGCGAAGCCGAGGACGACGGCGACGGCGATCCACTCCCAGTTGACGAGCCCCGGGGCGAGCAGCGTGCCGACCACGGCGAGCGTCATGCCCGCGACGCCGGCGAAGACGCCCCTGCGGGCGGTCTTCGGGTCGTTCATCCAGTAGAGCGCGAAGATGAAGAGCGCCGTGCCGGCCAGGTACGCGAGGTCCATGACCGTCGGGACGAAGGAGCTCCCCATCACTTCTGCCCCTTGTCGGTCTTGAACATCTTCAGCATCCGATCGGTGATCAGGAAGCCGCTGACGATGTTCGTCATCGACGCGAAGAGCGCGACTGCGCCAAGGATCGTGATGATCGGCGGATGCGTCGGTCCGGCGACGAGGATCGCGCCGACGACCGCGATCGCGGAGATCGCGTTCGTGATCGACATGAGCGGCGTGTGCAGAAGCCGCGACACGCGCGTGATCACCCCGAACCCGATGAACGAGCCGAGCATGAAAACGTAGAGCAGCGGCATGTAGCTCGATCCGCCCGTCGCCTGCGCGGCCGCCGGCTCACTCGCGAACGTCGAGGCACAAGCCCACAGCAGAAGAATCCCGAACAGAACTCGCCGTCTCATCACGAATCAAGACCTCCGGCCGGATTCCCCGATCCGGCGCGGCCATTTTGGCACGGTCCGATCGCGCGGACGAAGACGAAGATCGAGGCCAGCCCCGAAGACCCGGCGGCGATTCTAGGGAGTGGCGGCCCGAGGGGAGCCAGGGGCCGGAAGACGCGGTTCTCGCCCGCCATCGAAGGGTCCCTCGCCTGGGATGCGCACGTCTCGCTGAAGGTCGGGACGCGGCATCGCGGGCCACTCCAGGCGGAGCGTGCTGTACTCGACCTTCACTCCCGGCTCGCAAACGAGACGGTCGCCGTCGGCCGATCCCGTGGTGATGCGGAAGCTCGCGGGCGCGCGATCGCCGGGAGCAGAACCCTCGAAGACTCGCCGCAGCTCGTGGTGGTCTCGAACGACCGGTGAGATCAGGAATCCCATCTCGCCGTACGCGGGGATGAACCGGTAGTCCTCGACCGAGTCGCCGACCGTCGCCAGCAGCCGCAGCTCCGGTGGCCGAAGCACCAGCTGAGTGAGTCGCCCTTTCGGGCTGAGGCGGACGTGGATCGTCGCCCACAGGGGTTCGTCGGACCGCGGGACCTCGATCGGCTCGCCGATCCGGCCGTCCACCGACGTCAGTGGCACGAGCTTCACCGCGAGCGGAGCGCTTCGCCGTCGCAGCAGGAGGAAATCGTCCGTCACCCCCGAAGGCTCGTAGAGCGAGAGGAGCGTCGGATACGAGAGGCTGTCCTCGAACGCCGGGAAGCGTCCGTCGATCGGCTCGACGGCGAAGAGAATCGTGGCCGGCGCCTTCGGGCCCCGCAGGTGCTTCTCGTTCGCCCCCGCGAGGAACGGCGTCCACGCGAAGTAGCTCTGGAACGCGGGACGCGGCGACATCGCCAGCCCGTGCGCGAAGCCGACGGACTGCATGTAGGAGTAGATGTCGACCGGCTCCGCGATCGGAACGGGCAGAGGATATTCGCGGCGAATGCGCTCCATCTTGCGGTCGTGAAACTCGCGCATTCCCTTTTCCTGCCCGCTGAAATGTATGGTCCGGTCCACGTTGAGCCAGAATTGCTCCGATACGGCGAAGTGGAGATCGCGCCGGCGATCGATGTTCGTCACCAGGTTCGCGCTGTAAACCGCGATGCCGAACGCTACCAGGAAGAGGAGTTGCTCGGGCCGCTTCCCTCTCGCGACCATGCCGGGAGCCAGACAGAGGACGAATACGAGGAACACGATGGGCGCGTTGATCTGATGCCCCAGGTCGTGGCGCATGTAACTCGCCTTCAGCAGGACGCCGAAGATCATCGCGAGCGCCGCCAGCGGCACGATGGAGTGCCAGCGTCTCGTGCGCACGTAGTGGACAGTCATCGCGAACCCGAGCGCTGCCGCGCCTGCGACGAACAGCGGGATGGGGTGCTTCTCGTGGAAGCGATCCGAGGAGACTCCTGCCGCGCCGTATCCCACCACGTTTTGAATCGAGCTGTGGATCCAGCCGGGAATCGCGCCGACCGGCTCGCCGGCGGCCAGCTGCGCGAGGACGAGCGCCGCGAAGAAGACAGGAATGACCGGCGAGACGCGACGCCTGAAGGCCCACTGGTCGTAGGTGTGAGCGATCAGCACGGGGATGGCGCCGACGAACGTCGAAAACTTGATCGTCACCACCCAGCCGAGTGCAGTCGCGAGCGCGAGTTCACCCGCGAGCGTGTGTCTGCGGTCGGTCTCGTACGCGCCCAGCGCGAACAGCAGCGGCGCGAAAGAGAGAACGCGCACGTCGGGCTGCGGCATCAGGAGCAGGGCCAGCGCCGCCCACGCGCAGGCAAGCCCGAGGAAACCGCGCGACTGGGAACGCGTCGCCCCGATCAGGCCGATGACGAAGAGCTGCGACAACAGCGCCCACGACAGCACGACGAGCGCCCGCGTCTCCGGCAGATACCCGAAAAAGACGAATCCCCAGGAGCCGTAGTTGAGCGCGAGATCGCGGCCGAACACCAGAGGGCTGCCATGCATGAGCTGCAGCACCAGCGACCAGGAGTAGTCCAGCTTGATGTCGGGATCGGGATACGGCCACGCGAACATCGCGAACAGGGCGAGCAGCGGCGTGCACGGCCAGAGGATCCCGAGCGCGATCGCGCGCGCCTTCGGCATCCACGAGAAATCGACCTCACGCCGCAGGAACGAAGTTCGATCTTCCGGCGCAGGCATCATCCGCAGAAACCTTCGGGACGTTCCGGCTTCGC
>JAMPYE010000017.1 GCA_023700825.1 Thermoanaerobaculia bacterium
GCTCATCTTCTTGTCCGCGAGCTCCAGCGCGTTGATCAGTCCGGCGGCCGAGATGATCGCCGTGCCGTGCTGATCGTCGTGGAACACCGGGATGTCCATCATGTCCTGCAGGCGCTGCTCGATCTCGAAGCACTCGGGGGCCTTGATGTCCTCGAGGTTGATGCCGCCGAAGGTCGGCTCGAGCATCTTCACGCAGCGGATGATCTCCTCGGTGTCGTGCGACTCGATCTCGAGGTCGAAGACGTCGATGTCGGCGAACCTCTTGAAGAGGACTCCCTTGCCTTCCATGACCGGCTTGCCGGCCGCGGAGCCGATGTTGCCGAGGCCGAGTACCGCAGTGCCGTTGGAGATGACGGCGACCAGATTGCCCTTGTTCGTGTACTTGTAGACGTCGTCCGGGTTTGCTGCGATCTCGAGGCAGGGCACCGCGACGCCCGGCGTGTACGCGAGCGAGAGATCACGCTGCGTCGCCGTCGGCTTCGTGGGGATGACCTCGGTCTTCCCCGGCCGGGGGAACTGATGGTAGTTAAGTGCATCTTCCTTCTGAATCTTGGCCATTGCGACAACTCCTCCGGTGGGCGAGTTTAGGGATCGGCTGCACCATCCTGAGTGATATGTGTGCCAAGAGCATGTGACGGCCGTCGCATGGCCGGGTCCGGCCGGGAGCGGTAGCGGGAGCGCGGATGAATGCGGCGCAGACACTCCTGTCTGCGCGCGGCGCGAAGCGCCGCATGTGGTTGGACAATCAAGGAGTAGGCGACCCGGCCGCCTTCGGCGGCGCGCAGGCAGGAGTGCCTGCGCCACACACGGTCTCGCAACCTCGCCGTTCCAAAACGCGAAAAGGCGCACCGAAGTGCGCCTTTTCTGGGAGTGCCGGGATCTGATGTCTACTCGGCGGTTCCGCCGCCGTAGAGGCCGGACTTCTTCGCGATGTACTTGTTCCAGGCGAGGACGATCGCGGGGACGACGGTGACGGTCGAGTAGGTTCCGCAGATCGATCCGACGAGGAGCAGCCACGCGAAGTCGTTGATGACCTCGCCGCCGAGGAAGATGAGGCAGACGAGGATGATCATGACGCAGCCGCCGGTGAGGACGGTTCGCGACAAGGTCTGGTTCATCGAACGGTTCATCAGGTCGGCGAAGCTCTCCTTCGCGCGCGCCTTCTTCGCGTTCTCGCGAACGCGGTCGTAAACGACGACCGTGTCGTTGACCGAGTAGCCGACGATCATGAGGAACGCGGCGACGGTCACGAGCGAGAACTCGCCCTTGATCAGGATCAGGAAGGCGAGCGAGACGAGAACGTCGTGCGCGAGGCAGATGATCGCCGCGATGCCGAACTTCACGTCGAAGCGGAGGGCGATGTAGAGGCCCATCGCGAGCACCGACAGGATGACCGCGAGCGCCGCCTTCTTCTGCAGGTCCTGGCCGACCTGCGGGCCGACGGTTTCCTGGTTCAGGAGGTTGAACTTGCCGAGCACCGTCGACTTCACGAGCACGTCGGCGGCCGCGGGTGAGAGGCCCTCGGTCGCCTTGACCTCGTCAAAGTTGTGAAAGATGCCGACGCCCGAGCGGGTGCTGATGACGCTGCGCGCGACCGTGAGGTAGTGCTCGCGCGCCGCGGTGCCGGTTCCCTTGTTGTCGGGATCGGCGGCCACGAGCACGTCGGCGATCGCGCTGGCGCCCTGGTAGTTGATGTCGAGCTTTCCGGCGTTGCCTGCGTTGATCGCGTCGTTGAAGCGGCGAACGGCCTGGCCGGCGTAGTCGGTTTCCTGCGCAATCTGAGGCAGGCGGATGAGCACCGAGTTGTCGGCGGCCTTGCCGTACTGCTGGATCGTCGCGTCAGGCGCGAGCTCGCGCAGCTGCGAGATCGGCGGCGCCTCCTGGAAGCGGAGCACCACGTTCGCGCCGCCGGAGAAATCGATGCCGATGTTCAGCCCCATCGGAAACCAGGCGATGAGTCCCGCCAGGATTACGAGGCCCGAGAAGGCGACGCCGAGAAAGCGCCACTTGATGAAGTCGTAGTTCGTGTTGACGAAGATTTCCATCGAT
This sequence comes from Thermoanaerobaculia bacterium, assembly GCA_023700825.1. Lineage (GTDB taxonomy): Bacteria > Acidobacteriota > Thermoanaerobaculia > Gp7-AA8 > Gp7-AA8 > JACPDH01. The sequence continues at coordinate 2,050 of JAMPYE010000017.1, forward strand.
TGAGCCTCAGATGCTGATGCGTGCCGGCTGGGTGTTCGGCCGGTTGTAGATGAGGTCGAACATCACGCGGGACACGAAGAAGGCGGTGAAGACCGACGCCGAGAGACCGATGAGCAGCGTGACGGCGAAGCCCTTGACCGGGCCGGTTCCGAACTGCAGCAGGAACAGCGCCGCGATGATAGTGGTCAGGTGCGTGTCGATGATCGTTCCGAAGGCGAGCGTGAAGCCCGACTCGATCGACGCGCGGACCGACTTCCCTCCGCGGAACTCCTCCTTGATCCTCTCGAAGACGAGCACGTTGGAGTCGATCGCCATGCCCAGGGTCAGGATCGAGCCGACGATGCCGGGCAGCGTCAGGGTCGCCTTGAAGTAGGCCATCATCCCGAGAAGGATGAGCAGGTTCAACGTCAGAGCGACGATCGCGTTGATTCCGGCGCCCTTGTAATAGATGATCACGAAGATCGTCATCAGGGCGAAGCCGACGATCGATGCCGTCAGTCCCGCGCGAATCGAGTCGCGACCGAGCGAGGGGCCGACGGTGCGCTCTTCGAGCGTCGTGAGCGACGCCGGCAGCGAGCCGCTGCGAAGGACGAGCGCGAGATCCGAGGCCTGCTGCGGCGTGAACCGACCTTCGATCACGCCCTCCCCGTCGATCTGGCTGTTGATCGTCGGGGCCGACTTGATCTTGTTGTCGAGGACGATCGCGAGGCGGCGGCCGACGTTGGCGCCGGTGAGGTTGCCGAACTTCACGGCGCCGTCAGCCGTCAGCGAGAAGCCGATGATCGGCTCGCCGAGGCTTCCCTTCTGCACGCGCGCGGTCTTCAGATCGGTTCCGGTGACCGGGACCGTCTTCTGCACGGCGTAGAACTCCTTGCCGGTGACGCGACCGAAGGCGTCGAGCGAGTCGCCCGGAAGGATGTCGATCTGGCTGAGCTGCGCGGGCGGAAGCGTCGCGCGGACCGACTCTTCCGAGGGACCGGGCGAGCCTTCGACGATGCGGAACTGAAGCTGCGCCGTCGTGCGGATGATGTCCTTGACGCGCTCGGGATCGTCGACACCGGGGAGCTGGATGACGATGCGATCCTTGCCCTGCGGCGCGATGAGCGGCTCGGTCACGCCGAGCTCGTCGACGCGGTTGCGGATCGTCTCGACCGACTGCGCGACCGTCTGCTGCTCGATCGCGGTCATCGAGAGCGCGCGGATGCTGAACTCGATCCCCTCGGCCGTGCGCTTCGCCTCGAAGTCGGGCAGGTGCGTCTCGGCGAGGTTGATGTAGTCGTTCGGGTCGACGCCCGCAGCCGGGACGGCGATGAACATCGTGTCGCTGACGCGCCGGGTCGCCGGCACCGGCATGTTGCCGGTCCGCGCCTGCGTCTTCAGCCGCTCGCTCGCCTGGTCGGTCTCGGCGCGCATCGCGTCACCGAGGTTGACCTGCATCACGAGGTGGGTGCCGCCCTTGAGGTCGAGACCGAGGTTGATCGGCTCAGGCGTCGACTTGGTCGGCACCACCGCGATCGCGCACACCACGATCACCGACACGATCAGGATGATTTTCCACAAGAGATTCTTGTTCAAGGCTACTCCTCCGGCTAGCTGCCCGACTCGTCGTTGGCGAGGCCGGCAACTGCGCTCTTGGCAATCTTGATCTTGACGTTTTCCGCGATCCGAAGCTGGATCGAATCGCTCTCCACGCTCTGCACGGTGCCGAAAATGCCGCTGTGGAGAATCACGCGATCACCTTTCTTCAGCTCCGCGATCATCGCTTCGGTCCGCTTGCGGCGGCGGTTCTCCGGGATGATCACGATGAAGAAGAAAATCGCGACGATGATGAGCATCGGGACGATCGTCCCGAGCATCGACGAGCCTGAGCTCTGGATGACTGCTAACGTGTTCATGTTTTTTCGAGCCTCGAGAGGACGCCGCCTGCCCGCAAGTGCCCTGTAAAGGCCGCAGCGGGCACACCGTCACTCTCGAAACGGCTCCCTTTCAACTGGGGTATCACCCGGGGTATTGCTTCGTGAAGTCCGCTCCAGAAACGTCCGGAGGAAGGCGCCGAACGAATCGGACTCGATAGAGTCACGAATTTGCCCCATCAAGTCAAGGTAAAAGCTGACGTTGTGGATCGTGTTGTAGACGAGCGCCGCGATCTCATCGGCCACGTAGAGGTGACGCAGATAGGCCCGGCTGACGGTCGAGCAGGTCGGGCACGAGCAGGCGGGATCGAGCGGCCCGTCATCCGCCTTGTAGCGGGCGTTGCGGATCTGCACCTTTCCCTGGCTCGTGAAAAGCGTCCCGTTCCTCGCGTTCCGCGTAGGCATGACGCAGTCGAACATGTCGACCCCCGCCGCCACGCCGTCGAGCAGATCCTCCGGGGTCCCGACGCCCATCAGGTAGCGCGCCCGGTCGCGGGGCAGGAGCGGCGCCGTGTAGCGAAGGGTGTCGAGCATCGCTTCCTTCGGCTCGCCGACCGAGAGCCCGCCGATCGCGTACCCGTCGAACGGGAGCTCGCCGAGCGCTTCGACGCTTCGTTTCCGGAGGTCGTGGTGGATCCCGCCCTGAACGATCCCGAACAGCGACGTGCGCCCGCGGCGCATGGTCAGCGATCGTGCCGCCCAGCGGTGCGTCAGCTCCATCGATCGCTCCACCTCGGCGCGCGGCAGCCCCCCGGCGGGACACTCGTCGAACGCCATCGCGATGTCGACACCCATGCGGACCTGCAGGTCGACCGCCTTCTCGGGCGTCAGGAAGTGCTTCGACCCGTCGATGTGGCTGCGGAACTCGACGCCTTCCTCGCGGATCTTGCGGATCTCGGCGAGCGAGTAGATCTGAAAGCCGCCCGAGTCGGTGAGGATCGCACGGTCCCAGCCGATGAACTTGTGCACGCCTCCCATCTGCTCGAGAAGCTCGACACCCGGACGGAGCATGAGGTGGTAGGTGTTGTTGAGGATGATCCCGGGACCGAGTGCCGCGAGCTGGGAGGTCGTCAGCGACTTGACCGAGCCCTGCGTTCCGACCGGCATGAACACCGGCGTCTCGATCGTCCCGTGAGGAGTCGACAGGCGCCCGCGGCGGGCATCGCCGTCGGTGCGGAGCAACTCGAACGAAACTCTCTCGGTGGATTGGTTCACGGCAGAAAGTCGGGGTAGTTCGTCAGTGTCAATGTGACTAGCGAAAACGGCCTCTGGCCGCCGCGCGGAGGCCGGAGGCCTCCGCTACGATCCGCCACTAATCGAGCTTCATCGTCTCGACTTTTACCGTGGGAGGCAGCTCGAGCTTGAACGCGGCCGCAGGGACGGGCTCGTTGACCCGGATCGACGAGAACTCGTACAGGGTCGTGTCACCGTCGGCTTCGACGTATTCGAACTTCGACGTCATGTAACTCGAGCGGTCGATCCAGATCGTGATGCTCTTCACCCGCTTGGCGACCTGCGAGGTCTTCGGCACCAGGTCGAGCTTCCAGGTCGGCTCGCCCTTGCGATCGGAGAATCGGAAATTGAACCAGGTCGCGAGCTCGCCAATGGCGTTGCCCGCTCCCATGTACTTGAAGATGCGGTCCTGAAAGCGGCCGACCTCGAGCGTTTCGGCGCGGCCGAGCCTGGGGTAGAACGTCGTCATCCTTCCGTCTGCGATCAGCATCATGACGGGGTTCGGCGCCGCGTAGTTCCAGCGCACCTTGTCGGGCTTCTCGTAAGCGAACGTTCCGCTCGAGCGCTGCGGCTCGGCGAGCAGCGCTAGCGTCTTCTGCTGGGTGAAATCGGCCTGGAGAGTCTTGACTGCAGACTGGCGCTTCTGGACTTCCTTGAGCACCTGGTCGAGAGTCGCCGCCGCCGGGGCGGCGGCGCGGGACTCGGGCGCGAGCGCTGCGAGGCAAAGGGCAATGGCGAACATCGGCCGGATACGCATGTGGCCACAAACGCCACGCCAGTAGGGAATATTCACCGGTCGAGCAGCCGTACGAGAGGCCCCGAAAGCAGGATGTATACTCAATGCGATATCGCCCCGTCTCGCACAGGAGGTCAACGTTGACCAGAAACGCCCGGTGGATTTTGTCGGCCCTCATCTTCGCCTCGGTACACGCCGATGCCGCGCTCCGGTACGAATATCGGGAAAACCTCGTCGCCGAGAACCGGATCAAGTCGACCAGCATGACGGCACGCGCGGTTCTGGACGGCGAACGCGGCAGGATCGACATCCTCTCGGGCGATCGATACACCCCGGGCACCTTCATCCTCCGCGACGGCGGCACCCGCCTCTTCTTCGTCGACCCCGTGCGGAAGCAGTACGACGAGGTTCCCCTCCCGAAAGGGCCTGATCCCGAGGCGGCCCAGCGAGTCACCATCACGAATCCGAAGATCCAGTTCCAGGAGATCGGTGACGGGCCCGTGATCGCCGGCTATCCGACGCGCCACTATCGCCTCTCCTCCTCCTACGACATGTCCGTCATGCTCGGAACGGTGGCGATCCGGCAGAAGGTCGACGCCGTGATCGACAAGTGGACCACCACCGCCTTCGACCACATCGTGGCGCAGTACGTCGACGAGCGCGACGGGTTCACCGGCAAGCCCGACGTCGACGCCCTCCTCGAGGCGGAGTCGAACAAGTTCAAGGGGCTCACGCTCAAGCAGAGAACCGTGATTACGACAACCCCCGCGAAAGGCGTGAAAGGATCGAAGCTCAACCTTCCCGCCAGCCGGCAGCGTGTCCGGGAAATGGAAGTGACGATGATCGAAGAGGTCCCCGTGGCGGCCGATCTCTTCTCGATTCCGTCCGACTTCAAGAAGTCGGACGACAAGCCCGCCGAAACCCCAGTGCACTACCTCACGATGGAACCCGAAAAGCCGTAGCCTGCCCCTCGGAGGCGCAGTTCCATTTCCCCGGGGTTGCCCGATCCCTTCTCAATTGCTACCATCCGGCCGACTGAGCACCCGGGTGGGGACAAAACTTGAGACCGATGGCAACGCGCAGACCCGAGGCACGTCAGGGGGTACGCCCTGTGTTCGCACTGCTGCCTCTGTCGGTTCCGCTCGTGCTCGCGGCTGCGACACTCAGCTTTTCAGCATCTGATACGGTCGTCGGTGCCTTTCCGCCTATCCGATACGATCGAGCCGCCGTTTCGGATCTCCCCCTGCGCAATCATTCCGTTCTGCTTCCGGTCCAGCCGGGAGACACCCTGGACGCACTGATTCAGAGTGCTGGCGTCTCGCGCAAAGAGGCGACGACGCTGGTGAGCGAGCTTTCGAACCACGTTAATCCGCGCAGGATCCGCACCGGTGAGCTCGTCCGCGTCGAGTACGGCCCGGAGAACGACCTCCGCGGAATCGGCCTCTCCGTCGGCAGTGAAGGTCGGCTCGACGCGATTCGTTCGGACGATGGCTTCGACATTCAGTTCACGCCGGCCGTCGTCACGAAGCAGGAAGTCCGGGTTGCCGGCACCATCGAATCGTCGTTCTACGAAGCGCTGCAGCAGACTGGCGAGAGCCCGGCGCTGGCGGCACAACTCGTCGAAGCCTTCGCCTGGGACGTCGACTTCTTCCGTCTGCGGAAGGGCGACTGGTTCAGCCTGATCGCCGAGAAGCAGTTCTCCGACGGCAGCTTCACAGGTTACGGCCCGATCACGGCCGCCCGCTTCCACCACAACGGACAGACCTACGAGGCGTTCCGCTTCGTCGACTCGAACGGCAACGTCGGCTACTACTCCCCCTCGGGTGCCCCGCTTCGCAAACAATTCCTCCGGTCTCCTCTCAAGTTCTCGCGCATCACCTCGGGCTACACCAACCGCCGCTTCCACCCGGTGCTGAAGATCTTCCGTGCCCACCCCGGAATCGACTACGGCGCGCCGGTCGGCACGCCCGTGATGGTGACCGCCGACGGCGTCGTCGCCTCGGCGGGATTCGGCCGCGGCGAGGGCAACATGGTCAAGGTCCGCCATTCGAACGGGATGGAGACCTACTACCTTCACCTCTCGAGATTCGCGACGGGAGTTCGCGCGGGCACACGCGTCCGGCAGGGGCAGGTCATCGGCTACGTCGGGAAGACCGGGCTCGCCACGGGAGCGCATCTCGACTACCGGATGAAGCAGCGAGGAAGCTGGGTCAACCCCTTGAAAATCAAGGCTGCGCCCGCGGATCCGCTGACCGGAGCCGCTCTCGCCTCGTTCCGTAAACAGGCCGATCTCATCCGCCCGCAACTCCCCTCCCCCGGGTCCCTGACAGCGTCGGCCGACTCCGCTCCCACTCCCCCCGCTTCGATGTAAGCTAACCTCGAATGAAGAACGTCTCGGTACGCGTGCCCGTGCGGGTGGATCTCGCCGGTGGCACGCTCGACCTCTGGCCGCTCTACCTGTTTCATCCGGGAGCGCGGACGGTGAACGTCGCCGTTTCACTCTGGGCGGAATGCGCGGTCTCTCCGCGCACCGACGCGGCGATCGAGGTGCTGCTCGGAGACGAGGAGTACGCCCGCACGTTCGAGTCGATCGGCGACATGGCCGAGGATCCGCGAGTCGCGCTCGTCGCCAGGGCGGTCGAGCACTTCCACGCCAAAGGGATCCGGATCGCCATCCGCACGGACGCGCCCCGGGGCTCGGGGCTCGGGGGATCGTCCGCCCTCGCCGTGGCCCTCGTGCGCGCGCTGTCGGAGTTCGCGGGCGCGCCGATCGACGGAGAGGAGCTCATCGCCCTCGTTCGCGACCTGGAGACGCGGCTGCTGCGTATCCCCGCCGGGATTCAGGACTACTACCCCGCGGTCTACGGCGGCTTGGGCGCGCTGCACCTCGATCCGGGACGCACGGCGAGACACCCGATGCGGTTCCCCCTCGGTGAGCTCGCCGAGATCATGATCGTGCATTACACGGGCGTCTCCCACTTTTCCGGGACGAACAACTGGGAGATCTACAAACGCCACATCGATGGCGACGCCGAAGTCGCCCGAGGGCTCGAACGGATCGCGCAGGCGGCGATCGCCCTGGAGAGAGCGCTCGATGCGTTCGACCCGGAGGCAGCGGGCGCCGCGCTCAGCCAGGAGTGGAAGGCGCGCCGCACGCTGATCGACGGCGTCGCGACACCACAGATCGACAAGGCCATCCGCGCGGCCACGAAAGCCGGTGCGTGGGGCGGCAAGGTCTGTGGTGCGGGAGGAGGCGGATGCATCGTCTTCCTCGCCCCGAAAGAGTCGCGCGCCGCAGTCATCGAGGCGATCGCGAAAACCGGCGGTCGGACGCTCGAGCTCGCTCCCGTCTCGACCGGCCTCATGATCGATTCCCCCGATGTCGTCCAACGCAGCTTCGTCTTCTCCCGGAGAGCACGCGGCGCCGACGACGGGGAGCAGCTCCAGCAGCTCTACCTGGTAACCGACCACGAGGGGCCGTACAAGCCGTTCCTGCTCGTGGAGGGTCTCGTCACGTTCGAAGACGGCGCTCTCTCGATTCACCACGAGGTCGAGCGCGCGCGAATCGCGCCGATCGACACATCGAGGGAGCGCGTGGACTGGAGCGCGGGGCGCGTGATCGACACCTCGAGGTTGACGCTCACCGCCGATCCCGACGCGACGCGCGAGATGGTCGTCTCGCCGGAGGACGAAGGCCTGGTTGCGGCCCTCGCCGACGCGGAAACGAGCTTTCGCGAGTTTCTCGCCGAGACCGAGAGGCTGATCGTCTTCGAGAACCACGCGTTCGAGCTCGTGTCGGAGCCGGGCGAGAGCCGGGAGGCGTTCGTCGCCCGATGCCTCGACCGTGCAAACGAACAGACCGAGAATCTCGCAGACCGGCTCGAGTCGACCTTCCGCCGGCGCATCGACCAGATCCGCGAACGAGCGGAGAAGGACATTCGCGAGCGCGAGGAGCGCGACGACGCGGCGGGCATGGATTCGCCGGGCGACGCCGGAATCGGCTGGGGCCAGGAGCTCTACAACATCACGACGGGAAAGGGCGCGTCCCCGCGCGAGGCCGACTCACCCGAGGAGGCCGACTTCATGGCGAAGATCGCGCTCGTGCAGAAACAGTGGGAGCGTGAGCTCGACGACGCTCGGAGCGATCTCGAGGCGCAGGCCCGTGCGGTCGAGGAGATCTCGATCACGCCGGCCTTGAAGAGCATCGAGATCGCGCGCGCCATGCTCCTCTGGGCGCCGCGGGTCTGGTAGGCAACTCGATACGCTGAACGCGAAACGCGAAAGGAGGAGCGCGGGGGTGACCATCCTCCGCTCCGAAGAGTCTGCCTGCTCCTCGCCTCTCGCCTTTCCCCCTCATGGTGGGAAGGATTGGCAAATCCACGCTGTTCTTCGGACGCCGGACGACACGCTTCGATTGGCGGCGGCCGGCGTGATAGCATCGCTTCAGTGTCGGGCAGTAGCGCAGCCTGGTAGCGCACCTGAATGGGGTTCAGGTGGTCGGGAGTTCGAATCTCCCCTGCCCGACCAACTTCCATCTTCTTCTCCCACCGTCACTTCCTACTCGCTGGCGACCGCGTCTTCGACGGCCGTCGGGGCTGCTCCCTGCGCCTACTCCGCGCCTAGCAGCAGCATTTCGACGCACTTCGCCTCCCCGCCGCTCCCCTGTGCGATACCGGATCCGGAGGGTGCTTCGAATGGAGACGTCGCAACTCGTGACCCGGATTCAACTCGCCCGGGAGCTCGGAGTGGCCACCCAAACGATCAGCGCGTGGTCACGTCAGGGCTGGTTCCCGCTGCCGAAACGGCGCCTCTCGGCGCGCCTGATCTACTACGACCGTCGGGAAGTCGAGACAGCGATGGTGGCGCGCGCGGCACGGCGGTAGAAGTGTCCCACGTGAACCGACAACGGCCGACACGGAGATCCACCCGCTCGTTAGGCGGAGGGTCATGGTCCAAGATTAAGGGTTTTCGGTATGACGAAGAAAGCCGCCTTGCGCATTTCTCAATCTACTACCGCAAGGACGGGGAGTTGGACCGCCGCCGCAAGACCGTTCCTGCCGCCGATCACGACGAAGCGCTGCAGCGTTACCTCATCTTCAAAGCAGAAGTTCTGAATGAGCCACTCAAGGCACCGGAGCTGACGCTCGCGATGTACGTCGACGTTTACCTCCCAAAACTGAAATCGACGGTGAGCGCCCGCACGTACGCCTCGTACGAACAGACCGCGCGCAAGCACCTTGTCCCGGCACTCGGCACGCTGCCGCTCGCAGCAATCACGCAAACGCACATCCTCGACCTGCAGAAGGCGCTGAAAGACAAAGGACTCGCCCCAGCGACGATCTTTGGCTACATCAACGTGCTACTCCTGCTTCTGCATCGCGCGGTCGATATCTTCCAGTTGCTCGACGCGTTTCCCATAAAGACACGGCTCAAGCGGCGCAAACCGCGCGGTCCCTCAAACGAACTGCAGGACGCAGAGCTACGACGCTTCCTCGGCGTCTTCCTGAACGCGAAAGCCTTCCACGCCGACATCCGTCGTCGCTGGCAGGAGGCGAGCGCCCGCGCGGCGAAGCGCGGCACGGACATCCGCCGGTTCGGCGGGCCGCGCGTGCCTGGCAGCGCCGCCGCCAAGGAGCACTACGCACGCTTCCGCTGGCTGCATCCGCTCTTCGTCGTCGCCGTCGAAACCGGCCTGCGGCGGGGTGACCTCCTCGCACTTCGCTGGCGCAGCGTCAACATTGCGGCACGTCGCCTCACCGTTCGAATGGAGAAGACCCGCAAGGACGTGCAGATCCCTCTCTCCAAGGCCTGCCTCAAGGCGCTCGCCGAGTGCAAGCAACGCGGCGTCCAAAACGACCGCGTGTTCTCGGATGAGGCTGGCAACCCAATCTCCGAAATCCGCCTGCGGCGCACGTTCCTCCTCGCAAGGCGCCTCGCCGGAATTGCGACCTACCGGTTTCATGATCTGCGACACCAGTTCGGGACAAATCTCTCCCGCCGAGGCGTACCAATCCAAGCCATCTGTCAGGTGATGGGGCATCACTCTGTCACACAGACCGAGCGTTACGTGCACGCCTCCGAGGCGGACTTTCAAGCCGTGCTCCGCGCCGTCGATCGTTGAGCTGATTTCGACGGGTTGCCCCGTCCATCGCAGTCTCTCCCGCAAAGTGCGATGTATCCCGGGACGGCATCTTCGCCATCCCGGGAAATCGACCGAGAAGGAGCGACCGAGTATGCACGTACACCTCGTCATTGAAGACTCGTTAGGCCGCGCGGAGTGGTACATCTCCATGGAGGAAGGCGACAGCGCGAAGGCGCGTGTCACCGAGATCTTCGAAGCCGCTGCGGAGCGCTTCGCCCCTGCTGCGTCGAAAGCGGCATCGGCTAAGACCCGCCGCGCAAAAACAGTTGCGGAGCCGGTCACAGCCGAGAGCCGCGAGGACGCGTTATGACGCGCGGCATCTTCGCATCCGTCCTGGCCGGCACCGTGGGGCTGCTGAGTTTCGGCGCAACGTCGGCGTTTCGATCCGCGCTCAGTACGCCGTCGGTGGCACCGATCGCTGAGAGTGGCACGCTCACGTCGAATCTGGAACTCCTGGCCGTCATCGTTCTCGACCAGTCGTTATCCGCGCCCAAGAATCGCACCGAGGTCTTCACCGCGCAGCATCTCGACAGTCTCATCGCGCGCGTCGAGTGTTCCGGCGGCGAACTCGCCATCGCCGCCGTTGATGACGTCGGCACGAATCCGCTTCTTCGGCTCCGCCTCGCCCCGCCGCCGCAGCCGCCGACGGAAGGGCCGCGCCCCGGTAATCTCCTCGAAGCCGCAGCGGCACGTTCGACATTTGAAGCACTCGAGGAGACGCACTTCGCCGCGCAGCGCGCGTGGCTCCGGGCGACCCGGCCGCAGATCCAGGCATTTCGTGTGTCGGCCGCCACGCTGCTCGCCGCCCCCCGGCATGCCCGCCACAGCGACTACGGCCGCGCCTTCTGGCGTGTGCGGACGTTCCTCGCGGAACCGCGCCCGGCAGGTGCACGCGAGACCGTCGTACTCGTCGTCGGTGACGGCCGGGACACGGTCACGCGGCGCCTCGCTCCGCTGCCGGGCAATCCCGCGGTCGTCATCGTGAACGGCATCGGGTCGCGCGGCGTGCTTGCGTCGTTTGAGCCCGTCGAGTTTGAGGCTATCGAGCCCGCCTTGCACTACATCAACGAATTTCGGAGGACCCCATGAACGACTACTTCACGACCCAGGCGCGGCTGCTCGCCAGCCGGATACTCATCGCGCTCGTCAAACAGATCGTCCTTGCAGGAGATCGCATCGACGAATACACAAAGGCAATTACCGCATTGCGACACGACCTCGCCGCCCTCGACGAGCGTAATCCCGAATTCACCCGGATGACGGCGGCCGCGATCTCCCTCGTGCTCGCCTATTCCGGTCTCGTGCTCGGGGCCGGGCTGCTCGACTACTTCCTGCTCGGCAGCCTCGGCGTATTCATCGCCAGTCTGAGCTTCTCGAATCGGCTGCTGATCACGATCGCTTCGCTCATGTTCCCCACTACCATCGTCGCGGTCGAGGTCTGGCTCAGCATCCGCATTGCGGAGCGCAGGCAGGAGCACGGGACCCGCGACAACCTCTACCGCCTGTTTCTGGGGCTGGGCTGCCTGCTGACGCTCATCGTCCCAATCGCGTCCGTAACGATCGCAGCAACGGCCGCTTCGGCCTTTAGCGGCAAGCCGCCCCTGATGCTCTTCGCGGCCATCGGCACCCTGTCGACGCTCGCGCACCTCGGGATCCTGTTCTCGAGCGATGCCGCGACGGGCGCGAAGGGCCTGCTCGTCTATACCGCCCAGCGGCTGTACCTCACGACGAAGCTGGCCCACGCGAAGAACGCGGAAGCGCACGAGCTGCGAAAGTTCAAAGAGAACGCCATCGAGTACTGCCACAGACTCACCGCCTTCCAGGAGCAATTCGGCCCGTATCCGATCGGGCCGTTCACAGAGACGGCGCGCCGCCTGCTGCGTGAATTCGGACTCGGGGGCGGTCCCGACGACGGACCGCCGACCGTCACGCCATAGGTTGAAGGAGGACAGCATGCACGGTATCGGACACCTCATCGTTGCGGTCGCGGTGTTCCTGCTCGTGTTCTCGTGGCCGCTGGGGCTCTTCGGTGCGCGAGAACTGGCGAAACGCATGCGGCAGATTGCGTCCGGCATCGGACTGCTGTTCATCGCGGGCATGCTCACGGCGCCGCTCGTTCCGGAGGCGAGCGTGTCCGGCTGTCTCGCGATCGTCGTCGTGGCGGCGCTTCTCTCCGTTGTTGCCTTCGCGGCGCTGCGTGTGCGCGCGTGGCTGCAGGGTCCGGAGACGCCGTCGCCCATTCGCACGAAGCGCTCCGTGCGCTACCAGGACGACGAGCAGGCGTTTCTCGACGAGATGCTCGGTCGGAGGCGGGAGCGGGACGATGTGTAGCCTTGCCGACTACGTCGCGCGAAGAATTGTTCAAGCGCAGCGCGACAACCTCCGCCGCACGAGACGCAGCGCGTCGCCGGACGACGTGTACGCCGCCGTGCTGGCAGCGCTTGGATCCGATGGCGCGTTCGTGTTCGGCCACTTGCGCGGTGGCACGGAGGTGCGCATTCCGTGCGCGCTCCTGTGGCGGGTCTGCATCCTCGAGGGCGCGAGCGGCTCCGGGAAGTCCTACAGCGTGACCCATCTGGCGACGCAGGACGCGGTGCTGGAACACGATCTCGTGATCCACGACTTCAAGTCCGAGAGTGCGGTGCTCGTGGCGGCAGCGATTGCGCAGAAGGCGAAACGGAATCCGCGCCTGCGGGACGCACTCATCGGACGCTGCCTCGTCTGCCAGATGACGGAGACCCACGTCACGCCGATCGCCCCGTTTCGCGCGATCCCGGGCATCTCGCCCGAGTACCTCGCGGAGCTGCGGGCAGCGATGTTCACCGCCGTGTCGAGTGACCCGCTGAGTGGCGGCATGCGCGAGGTCGCGACCAATCTCTTCGAACTCGCGTGCCTGTTCGACACGCCCTACTCCGAGGCCTTCTTCGAGGCGGTCCTCACCGCGAGCGACTACCGGTCCCGTCTCGCCGAGGACGTCGCCTCGCCGCCGCTGCGCGCGTTTCTCGCGGATCTGGAGCGCCGCTACCCGCCGCAGACGCTCGCGGCCATCGCGCGACGGCTTCGGGCGTTCTCCCGCAATCGCCTCATTCGCGCACGGTACGGCCTCACCGGAAAGGAACTCGACCGGCACGGGTTGCCGGTGGCGCCCAAGGTGCGGCTGGAGCACCATAGCCCGAGCCTCTCCGTGCCGATGTCGATCGCGGCGGCGACCGCTTTGTGGTCGCTGATTGATCTTTTGCTCATGATCGCCCGGCGGCCGCGCACGGCCCCCGGGCTCCTCTGTGTCGTCGAGGAGCTGTCGGCGCTGCTAAGTGCCACGGGGAACGATCCGGTCTTGATCAGCCTCCTGCTCCATGTGATCCGGACCGCGCGCGTGACGCATGCGGGGCTGTTTCTCGTCAGCCAAGGATTCGCCACGCTGGATCGCACCTTGCACGACGAATTGCTATTGAACGCGGCGGCGTGGGTGACGTTCCAGTCGCCGTCGACGGGCGTCGCTGACGTGATCGGGGCGCACCTCGTCGCGCCGCGTCCGCCGTCGGCGGCGCTCGTGCGGCGCACGCTGGCAACTTTGCCTCCGCGCGAGGCCGTCCTGACGGTCAAAGGCGTGGGGGCGGTGCCATTTCGCACGGCGGAGCTCGCCCTGCCGACGGGCGAAGCGCTCGACCGTCTCGCGGAGTCCTTCGTCCGAGACTTCGCCCCGTCGTCGACCCTCCCGATCACCGTCATCGAAGATTCTCTCGCGCGCTTTGAACAGGAGTTCGTCTTCAACCGCGTGCGCCCCTCGGCGAAAAAAGCCCGTGCGCGCGAGCTGCTCGGCCTCGGAGGTGACGCATGAACCGCCCCCGGCTCGGGGAGTGCGTCCTGTGGGTGATCGCGTCCCCGCTGCTGCTCGCCGCGTGGGCGTGGCGCTTCTGGACGCGCGACCGGGCCTTTCTTGCCGCGCTTCGGCGAGGCACCGTGCGCTGCGCCGATTGCCACACCGAAACGAAGATTCAAGGTGTGGTGAGTACCTGCAGCGTCTGCCATTTCACTGGTGACAACCTCGCCATCTGTTTTCGCTGTCTCACGCGTTTCGCCATCGAATGCAGCGGCTGCCGCCGCACCTTGGAGGTGCGGTAGGCATGAACACGAATTTCAAGATCGAGCGAAAGGAGGACAACGCCACCGACGCACTCCCGCATACGTGTTCGCGTTTTCACTATCCCTGCACCACCACTACCATGCCCCGAAATATCACTTGCACCATCCCCAAACTCCGCAAGGAGGGCTACCTCGACGACGTTCCGGACGAGGCCTGGGAACCCGCGCGCCGTGCCGCACGCGAGCAGTTTGATGCCGTGCTCTACGTGCATGACCATCCGTTCCCAGGCAGCTTTCACGGCCGCGAGGCCGTCGACTGGCCGCATTACCTCGCGGAGTTCTTCATTCCGGAAGACACGCCCATCGAAATCGAAACACTTTCGGCGGTCATGGACCCCTTCTTCGCGGAAGTAATCGCGAAGTACACGCGAGCACACTCTCTCAACACCAACAGTTCGGAGCGCTAGTTCTGGTGGCCCCCCGTCTTCCATCGTCGCTCGACTCGTCCCCGTTTGGGGTTGGCGACACGCGTTGTGCTGTACCGATCGCTGGCGACGCCACTTCGGTACCATCCGCGCTTCGCGTGTTGCCACCCCGACGGGGCTCCGAGTTGTCTCCCGGCGGGCTCGCCGGAGAGGAACTTGCGGTGCCTCGGTTCGTCGGCTTCCTGAAGCAGGTGACGCAGCCGGACGTGGCCGAGTACCTTCTGCCGGGTGCGAGTGCTGCAACGGTGAGCCGCGTGCTGTCGGAGCACGAAGACTTCCTGATCAAGGAACGCTTCAACCGCACCGGAGAGAATCACTTCCGGCTCCGGCCGTCCGCGAAACAGCTCCTGCTCGACGCGGGTGTGCCGGAAGATGACGTGTTCGTTTCGCCGCCGATCGCGCTCTCGCAGCTCGCGCATCATCGGTGGATGGTGCGCGCTTGGTTGGTTCAGAAAGCGGCGCACCCGGAGCGCATCGTGGAGCCCGCGTGGCGCATCCAGCGCCGAAACGCGAAGACACGCCACGGCATGGGAGCGCTCCCCGATTTGCTCTCGTTTGATCCGGTGTCGGGGCGAACGATCGCAACGGAAATCGACATGGGTTTTGAGAGCGGGATCGTCGTCCGTAAGAAGGCGGCCCGTGTGATCGAAGAGATCGACGTGGCCGGCATCATCCTCCTGTCGGTGGGGCCGCGTCGGATTCTCGCGCTCGAACGGGCGTTCGCAGCGGATCATCTCCCCGTTCCGGTGGTCGTACTCCCACTCCCGAAATCGACGGGCCGTCAGGCAAGCCGGGATCTTCGCAGCCTTTTCGAATAAGTACGCCCGTCGCGCAGCGGCCCTCCTTCACCTTATTCGAAAGTCGATTTTCAGGTTAAGTCTCTTCGGCGAGGCGACTTCCTCACCAGTTTAAGGGGGGCACTTCGGAGAGCGGAGCCAACCGCTAGTTTGGGCACGATCGTCATCTCCGTACGGAGAAGGCGGGGGCCCCGCCTTAGCCTAGATTCACCGCGACGCAGGCCTCCGCGAGGTCGCAGAACCGCGTCGCGTATTTGTGCCTTGTTCCTGCGAATCTCTCATGCAGGTAATACGGATCGAGTTCGAGCCGTGTCAACGGAATGACGCGATAGCCCTTCGACACTGCTTCTCGGAGCAGGGCCTTTTCTGCACCACCGAACGAATCCTTCAGTGTGGCTACGGCGAGGTACGGCTTCCGTTCGAACTTGTCAGCGAGAGTCTTCAGTTTCGTAACGGCCGGCTCATCGTAATCGGAGAAGTTCTTTGCCTCGCCCAAGACGAGTTCGTACGCTGAGCTGAACCAGTCCATCTGGAGGTAGGCGTAGTCGATCTCGAGCTCGACGATTCCGCCGGGTTTTGTGAAATTGAGTCCCGTGCAGTAGCGGCCATGTGCTCCATGCTCAACTTCATTCAGACGCCAGAGCGCCACGATCGTTGCAATGCTCCCTTGTGCCGATCGGTCAACCTGAAAGAGCCCGTCCGCTCGATATTGCCACTCCGCACGCGATCCAAACGGCACGCGCTGCCGCTCGAAGCAGTAGCGGCAGGTGTATTCCTCGGTGAACTCACTTACGTGATACCAATCCTTCTTCCGGCAGTTCCGGCACGTGAAGTACAGCCCTGGGCGAATCATTCGTTTCGCGAGAAGGTCTTCGAAAATCGGCGTGAAGTCGGGCACTTGCTGCCCGCGCGCAATGCACAAGTGCTCGTAGAGGTCGGGCCGCCAATTCTGTCCGTAGGCATCCTGCGTTGTTGAGATTACGGTCTCCCGCATGTTGCCTCTCGTGAGGGTCGAGCCCCTGCTCAACGTATCGAGGACGTCGCGAACGCCACGAATCTTAAAGGCGCGACAATCAAACGCGAGCGACCCCATCTTCCGAATAATTTGCTCGGCGTAGATCCCTGGCTGGCTTGGCGTCACCTGGAGACCTGTCGCAGCTTCAAGCATGGCCTGAAAGACATCCGTCGTGGGGAGTGGAATCGCGTGCGCCGTGCTGCGCACGTGGTTTGCTGTCACCACAAGGCCGTTTCGCCCGAGACGCGTCTCGTTTCGACCACCCAACACCAGGCGCTGTGCAAGCAGTCCAACGCCACGAGCGCGCGGGAGTTGACACATCCAATCGTTGGCGATGTAGGGATTGCTGATCTGCAGCTCCACCGCCCACTCATGATCTGTGGAATCGTCGTCATCAAGATACGGGGGGTCGACAAGCTTGATCGGGGTCAAGCGTCCGTCAGCGAGGATCACGATGTCGTCGCCGCGGCTCCCTTCGATGTCGGCAACGTGGATGTCGCCGACGTAGTGGTCCATCGAGCTTCCGAAGCGCGGCTGCCAGGAGCGAATGGAGCTGGGACCTACCCCCTGCGCATGGATCCAATCTGCCACAGTCTTGAAAGAGTCTTCAGGGACACTTGGACCTCTCTGGATATCCGCGCGATTTTCGATGTGAGGGTTGATCGCGTACCGACCTCGCTCAATGAGGTGCGCCAGCATCGCCCGATGGTGCTCGTACTGCGCGACGGGCACGAACCAGACATCACGACCCGTCGCCCGAATGTTCCAGAAGCCGGCAATGTCATCGACGGATTGGTGGTCACCTACATAGACCACGTGGCTTGACATGTTTGCGATCGCATTGAACCGACGAATGCCGTATCCGGTCACATCGATCGGGAAGCGCCAGCGCCGGACGTCGAATTCCGCGGCTGGGTCGATCGGTACATTGGTGGAACGCGTGAGCGCGCGGTAGAGTCCCACAATGTCGCCGCCCAGATCAGGCAGGTTTGCAAACGTGCCAAACGTTGCTCCCGCATAAAGCGTCCACTCTTGGGGCACATCGGTTGGGACGGCGAGACGACTCGGCACCGTCGCATCGCGGAGTTGCGTTTCACTGAGATGCCGCAACACCGGCTCGATGCCGACGCCAAGCGTCAACCTCCGACGATAGGCCCCGATTCCGATGGTGGGGGCTTCGAGGAGCGCATCCTCGTTGTGAATCCGGAACTCATACGCCGCACTGATCGGGTCGGGGAGCGCCTCGCCGGAGCAGTTCACTATTTGGTCCGGGTCGAACTCTTCTAAGTAACCGCCGAGGTTCGGCGAGCACGGAACGATCGGATTGTAGATCCCACCCCACAGGACGGTATTGAGCGCCGCCGCACGGAGAAACCCATCCTGGTCGTCAGGGCGAATCACAAAGCAGAATCGCAACGGTCGCAGACGCTGACGGACGGTAAGACTTTCCATGGGTTGGTCGGAGGGCATGGCAGGTTAGAGTGTACTCTTGGCAAATTCCCGCAGTCGATTCCGGATCAGCGCTTCTGGCGAAACTATACTTTCTGGATTTCCGGACGCATGTCGGCATCCGTGGGTGTACCACGACGGCACCGTGCATACCGTCGGAAGCGCCGATCCCATTTCTCGAGTGCATCATGGCTTCGCGCATTCGCGCCGATGGGCCCGGAGTAACGCACCCATCCACCTTCTCA
>JAMPYE010000450.1 GCA_023700825.1 Thermoanaerobaculia bacterium
CCTCCCACGGCTGCGGCTCGTAGCCGAGGTTAGGCGCGAGCCACCGCTCGGCGAGCTGAAGCGACACGCCCTTGCGGCGGTGATAGTCGAGCACCTGGTCGCGTCCAATCCGGCCGACGGTGAAGTAGGTTGCCCGCGGATGCGAGAAGTAAAAGCCCGAAACCGATGACGCGGGAGTCATCGCGAACGACTCGGTCAGCTTCGATCCGATCGTCTCCTCCGCGCTCACCAGGTCGAAGAGCGTCCGCTTTTCGGAGTGGTCGGGACAGGCGGGATAGCCGGGCGCCGGCCGGATGCCGCGGTACTTCTCCGCGATCAGATCTTCGCTACTCAGCATCTCGGCCTTGCCGTAGCCCCAGGCGGCACGCGCCTCCTTGTGAGTCATCTCTGCGAGCGCCTCGGCAAGGCGGTCGGCGAGCGCCTTGATCATGATCGCCGCGTAGTCGTCGTGCTGCTCCTTGAACGCGTTCGAATGTTCCTCCGCGCCATGGATGCCGACGACGAACGCGCCGAGCCAGTCGGCGATGCCGCTCGAGCGCGGGGCGACGAAGTCGGAGAGCGCGTGATTCGCACGCGAGCCGCCGAGGTCGACCTGCTGGCGAAGCGTGTGGATCGTGGCCCATCGCTCCTTCCGCGAGTCCCCTCGGAAGACCACGATGTCGTCGCCCTCGGAGTTTGCCGGGAAGAAGCCCCAGACGGCGCGTGCCTCGAGCAGCTTTTCGTCGACGATGCGCGCGAGCAGATCTTCCGCGTCGCTCATGAGCTCCCGGGCACGGTCGCCGACGTGCGGGTCGTCGAGCAGCTGCGGCCAGCGGCCCCGAAGCTCCCACGCGTGGAAGAAAGGTGTCCAGTCGATGAAGGGGACGATGCGCTCGAGAGGGATGTCGCGCTCGACGCGCACTCCCTCGAACGACGGCTGGGCGACCTCGTTCGCGTCCCACGCGAGCTTCGGGGCGCGGCGCCGCGCCTCCTCGATCGAAAGGAGCGTCTCCTGCGCCGACCGCGCCGCATAGGCGCGCCGGAACTGTTCCTGCTCCTCCCGGTTCTTCGCGACAAACGCCGGGCGGCGCTCGTCACTGAGGAGATTCGAGAGCACGCCGACACATCGCGAGGCGTCGACGACGTGCACCGTGTCTCCCGGGTAGCGCGGCGCGACCTTCACCGCGGTATGGAGCTTGCTCGTCGTCGCTCCGCCGATGAGCAGCGGCGTCGTCATGCCGAGCCGCTTCATCTCCGAGGCGACGTGGACCATCTCGTCGAGCGACGGCGTGATGAGACCGCTCAGGCCGACGACGTCGACCTCCCTCTCGCGCGCGGTCTGCAGAATCGTTTCCGCAGAGACCATCACGCCGAGGTCGATCACTTCGTATCCGTTGCAGCCGAGCACCACGCCGACGATGTTCTTGCCGATGTCGTGGACGTCGCCCTTGACCGTCGCGAGGAGCACGCGCCCCTGCGAGGATCGCGCCGACGACGCCTTCTCCGCCTCGATGTAAGGCGTCAGGTGCGCGACCGCCTTCTTCATCACGCGCGCGCTCTTCACGACCTGAGGAAGGAACATCTTTCCGGCGCCGAACAGGTCGCCGACGACGTTCATCCCGGCCATCAGCGGCCCCTCGATGATCTCGAGGGAGGTCGCGTAGCGGGTTCGCGCCTCGTCGAGGTCCTCCGTGAGATGGTCGACGATTCCCTTCACGAGCGCGTGCGAGAGGCGATCGTCGACCGGGCGCGTGCGCCACTCCTGCTCGGTCTTCTGCTCCGTGTGCGAGACCTCCGCTTCGTAGCTCTGTGCGAACAGGAGAAGCCGCTCGGTCGCGTCGGGGCGCCGATTCAGCAGCACGTCCTCGACCCGCTCGAGGAGCTCCTTCGGGATCTCTTCGTAGATCGCGAGCTGCCCCGCGTTGACGATGCCCATGTCGAGGCCGGCCTGGATCGCGTGGTAGAGAAACGCCGAGTGCATGGCCTCGCGAACCGGCTTGTTCCCGCGAAACGAGAACGAGACGTTGCTGATGCCGCCCGAGACCTTGAGCGCGGGAAAGCGCTTCTTGATCTCGCGCGTCGCCTCGATGAAGTCGACCGCGTAGTTGTTGTGCTCCTCGATTCCGGTGGCGACGGTCAGCACGTTCGGGTCGACGATGATGTCGCTCTCGTCGAAGCCCGCCTTCCCGATGAGCAGCGTGACCGCGCGCGTGAGCACGCTCACGCGCCGCTCGAGCGAATCGGCCTGCCCCTTCTCGTCGAAAGCCATCACGACGACCGCCGCGCCGTAGCGCCGCACGAGCTTCGCCCGCTGGAGAAACTCGGCCTCACCCTCCTTGAGGCTGATCGAGTTCACGACCGACTTCCCCTGCGTGCAGCGAAGCCCCGCCTCGAGCACCGTCCACTTCGAGCTGTCGATCATGATCGGGAGGCGCGCGATGTCGGGCTCCGACGCCACGAGGTTCAGAAACCGCGTGATCGCGTCCTCGGAGTCGAGCATCCCTTCGTCCATGCATACGTCGAGAATGTTCGCGCCGCCGTCGACCTGCTGGCGTGCGACCTCGAGGGCCCCGTCGAAGTCCCCCTGCTTGACCAGGCTGGCGAACTTCGGTGAGCCCGTGACGTTGGTCCGCTCGCCGACGACGATGAAGTTCGAGTCGGGACGGATCGTGAGCGGCTCGAGGCCGGAGAGCCGCGTGTAGCTCTCGGGCGTCGCCGGCACGCGCGGCGGAAGGCCCGCGACGGCCGCGCCGATCGCGCGGATGTGGTCGGGACCCGTTCCGCAGCAGCCCCCCACGACGTTCACCCAGCCTTCGCTCGCGTACTCGCGAAGCGTCGCCGCCATCTGCTCGGGAGTCTCGTCGTAGCCGCCGAGCTCGTTCGGAAGCCCGGCGTTCGGATAGCAGACGACGAAACAGCCGGCGATCCGCGACAGCTCCTCGACATGCGGGCGCATCTCCTCGGCGCCTAACGCACAGTTGATGGAGACGGCGAGCGGCCGAGCGTGCGCGACCGAGTTCCAGAACGCCTCGACGGTCTGCCCCGAAAGCGTGCGCCCGGAGGCGTCGGTGATCGTGACCGAGACGATGACCGGAAGCCGCGAGCCGCGCTCCTCGAAGAGCTGCTCGATCGCGTAGATCGCCGCCTTCACGTTGAGCGTGTCGAAGGTCGTCTCCGGCATGAGGATGTCGACGCCGCCGTCGACGAGCCCTGCCGCTTCCTCGTAGTACGCCCTGACGAGATCGTCGAACGAGACGGCGCGGAAGCCTGGATTGCTGACGTCAGGCGAGAGCGAAGCCGTCTTGCTCGTCGGCCCCATCGCCCCGGCGACGAAGCGCGGGCGGGTCGGGTCGAGCGCCGTCACGGCATCGGCCGCGCGACGCGCGATGCGCGCCGCCTCGACGTTGATCTCGCGGACGAAGGGCTCGAGACCGTAGTCGGCCATCGAGGTCGACGTCGCGTTGAACGTGTTCGTCTCGATGATGTCGGCGCCGGCGTCAAGATACGCGCGATGGATCTCCTCGACGACCGAGGGCCGCGTCAGGCAGAGAAGGTCGTTCGCTCCCTTCAGGTCGCGGGGGTGATTCGCGAACCGCTCGCCGCGGTAATCGGCCTCGGTGAGGCGGTAGCGCTGGATCATCGTTCCCATCGCCCCGTCCAGCAGGAGGATGCGATTCCGCAGCAGGGCGGTGAGCTCGTTCGTTCGGTCGACGTTCATGACTCTCCCAGTCCGGGGCCGCTTCTTGCCAACCCGGCGAAAAAAAAAGAGCCTCACGTCTTGCGTGAGGCCGGGAGTCATCAATCGAGTGGTAAGACTCTACCTGATGGCTTTTTAGGCTTTTTTTAACCTGGTTGCAAGCGGCCCCAACTCAGTCCAGGTCGGAAAAGAGTAGCAGCGGATTGCGAGAAAGTCACGGGATGAGGGGTGGGGCGCGGTGTGGCGCAGGCACTCCTGCCTGCGCGCCCTCGTAGGGGCGACCCGGTGGGTCGCCCGTTCGTCGTCCCACCTGCCTGATCGAGAACGGGCGACGCACCGCGACGCCCCTACGGAATCCCGAACCTCGCAGAGACAGGTCGCCTTCGGCGACGCGCAGGCAGGAGTGCTTGCGCCACATCGGGCATCGAATCTCCCCCGCGCGATGTAATTAACGTGTCGTTTAATCAATCAATTATTTCAAAATCTATTGATACATCCTATTGTGCG
>JAMPYE010000451.1 GCA_023700825.1 Thermoanaerobaculia bacterium
GTCGCCCCGCGACGCGGGGCGACCCCGTCGTGGCGCATTCCGATACGCCACTTCTCGAGCCCGTCACACAGGACTCCGAAGGTCAGCGAGCCCGGCTCCGACAACGGCTTTCCCGCCTTTTGCCAGGTTCGTGCAGCGCTTCGCGCCGCGCGCAGGCAGGGGTGCCTGCGCCACACACGGCTGGGGTCACACCTCGAAACCACACTTAACTCGCGCAAGCGCCTGAATGCGTTAAGTACACGTTCGAGGTGCGACCCCTCCTACGATCCCTCCGACGGCCCTACCTGAAGACGCCGACCGCACGCAGCATGACGATCAGCAGCGCCGCGCCTCCGACAGCGATCAGGAAGCTCGCGAGACTACCGGCGACCGCGATGCCCAGCACTCCGGCAACCCAGTAACCCAGCATGGAACCGACGATGCCGACGAGGATGTTGGCAATCCAGCCCATCTGCGCGTCGGTCTTCATGATGAGGCTCGCGAGCCAGCCGACGATTCCACCGATGATCAACGAGATGATCCAATTCATGAGTGCCCTCCTTTGTTTGGCCAGGAGTCGTCCGGACGGGGCCGAACGAAGATCGAATTGCGCGTTCGGTCATCCGCGACGGAGGCAGCGGCTGGCGCTCCTCCGTCACCGTCATTCCGTTGAAGCCGGTCAGTGTCTTGCCCCTTCCGAGATCCGGAGCGAAGCCACCATCGCGCTCAATGTGCTCGAGTACTTGCTCGCGTCACGCTCCGGGGTCGCGAAGAGCAGGTAGACCAGATGCTCGTCCGTGAGCTGCTGCGTGACGACCGTGACGCGCTCGTCGATCCGGGTGTTAGGGTTCACGCCCCGCAGGTTCACCGCGAGCGCGCGCCCTCCGTCGACGTTCAGCTGCCGGGCCGACCCGCGGACGACACGGAGATGCGAGTCGCCCTTCTGAAGCTGTGCGAGAAGGTCGTTCGTCGCGGACTCCAGTGTGACGTCGCCCAGGAACGCCGCGGCACTGCCGAACGGCTCGTAGTGGTTCAGGATCGCCCCGTAGACGATCTCCGTTCTGTCGCCGACCTCCGCGATGCCTCCGGCGGGGGCGAACACGACCCCGGTCGCGCCCTGCTCGTAGACGCGCCAGTTGCCGGGGTATGAGACGCGATAGATCTTCGCGGGGCTCGTGTAACTTCGAAGCGACCGGGACGGCGGCTCGACCGCCGTCGGCGTGCCGCTCCCGCGTTGTCCCTGCGCGAGCTGGGCCGTCGTCGGCGCCGCGCCCAGCTGCCTGAGTCGCCGCTGGACCTGCGCCAGCTCGGCCACCCTGCGGGTCGGCTGACTCGAGACCTTCAGCAGTTTCGCCTCGCGTTCGATGCGAGCGATGCGATCGGGTGGCGCCGGGTGGTGTGAGAGCCACGTCGTCTTGCGCGACTGGTCGACCTTCGCGAGGGTGTGGAAAAAGCTCGTCATGTCGGCGGGCGTATACCCGGCGGCGGCGAGAATCTGCGCGCCGCGAACGTCGGCCTGGGTCTCGAGCTCGCGACTGAACTTGAGGAACAGCGCGTTCATCCCGAATCCCCCGAGCGCGTTCATGATGGCGGCTGTCGACTCCCCGACGCGTCCGCTAAGCAGCCCGCCGAGGATGCTGAGCCCCGCCTGCGCCCCGTACGCCTTCGACGCCTGGTGCGTGCCGTGCCGGAGCGCGACGTGAGCGATCTCGTGCGCGATCACGCCGGCAACCTCACCGTCGTTGCGAGCCTCCGTGAGGATCCCCCGGTTGACGTAAACGTACCCGCCGGGCAGCGCAAACGCATTAATGTCCGACGCGTTCACGACGCGAAATTGATACGAGAACCCGGGCCCGCCCGAATGCGCGGCGAGCCTCTTGCCGATCTCGTTCACGTACGCGACGACCTCGCGGTCCGTCACGAGCGGGAGCTGCCGCTCCACCTCGGTAGCGGACGCCCGTCCGATCTCGGCGTCCTGCGACACCGAGAAGAGATTGAATCCAGGTTTGACCTTCGTCTGCGCGCCGACGACGGATGCCGTCATCAGCATCGCGAGCACCGGCGCGACGAGCCGTCGCTGCGCGAATGTTCGGAGTAGAGTCATGGAGGCCTCCTTTCGACCGCGGTCCCGTTCGAATCACGAGCCGAGGATGTTCACGACCTTCCTCACGCCCTTGACCCTCCCGGCCTTCGCGGCGGCGAGCTCGGAGACCTCATCGCTGCTGACAGTCCCGCGAAGCACGACGACACCGTCTGCGGCCTCCACGTTGATGTCCATCGCGTTGCGGCCGATCTCCGTGAGCAGCGCGCTCTTTACCTTGATCTCGAGCGCGACGTCCTTCAGCTCGGACTCGGCCTTTTCCGCGGTGCTCGGACCTTCCGCGAGCTCGACCTCGTTCCTGACGATCGTGATTCCCTTGACCGACAGCGCGACGTCCGGCGCCAGTTCCCGGACCTCTCGCTTCGACACCGTGCCCGAGAGCACCGCCGTCTTGTCCGCGACATCGACGGAGATGCGCAAGGCGTCGGCGCCGAGCCGGTCGACGAGCTTCGCCCGAACCGCGAGCTCTTGAACCGCGTCCGCAAGCTCCTGGGCGACCGGTGTCCCATCGGTCGCACGAGCGACGGAGGGATCGAGAAGCATCGCGACCGCGAGTGTGGAGATGACGAGCATTCGATTCCAGTTCATGGGAACCTCCTGATCCGATTCGCTGCCGGCGCGAGCCGGCGGCCTGACCGGGAGAAAAGCAAGACTGTTGCCAACGCAGACGGCGCCGATCCGGGGAAAGTGGAGAGTCGAAATCGTCCAGACCGCCGGACGGGTCAATGGAATCAACGATTCACGAGGAAATCCCGCGTTTGATTCGGAGCGGAATCGGTGCTTCGCGGCCGCAGGGCAGCGCGCCGATCGCCGGGCTCAGAGGAACTTCTTACGCGTCGCGTTGTAAGGCGCGCCTCGGAATCGGGGCACGCCTGGCGATGAAACACCGCGGCCCTCGGGCGTCACTCGAGCCGGACAACGAGGAGGGCCCCCCAGCTTTCGTGCCGCCCGGGTCCATTGTCCCGAGAGCGGCGAACGGGCGCGCCTGCGCCCCCTCTACTTCTTCGGAGTCACTTCCACGTGCATGACAGCGTCGCCGGCGAACACGATGCGGACCGTTCCGTCGGTGGTCTCGTACCACCAGGTCTGCGTGCGCGCCGCCTTCGGGAACATCCGCGTCGGCATTCCGAGGATTTCCTTCACCTCGTTCTTCGAGAGCCCCGGACGGAGTCCCGCGATTGAACGGCAGCGCTTCTTCTCGAGGTCGCCGGTGTTCTCCGCACGGCCGTACTTGTGATGGTTGTAGCGCTTCAGCTCGTTGACGACCCCGCTGACCAGCTCGGTCACGGCGGCCGTGCCATCGTCCTGCGTCGAGACGAGCTCGAACAGGAGCCTGACGCGGTCTTTGCCGCTCGGTCGCATCACGGAGGCCGTCGTCACGTAATGCGTGCTTTCGTCACCCGGTTTCGCAACCGCAGGCCGGCGCTTGACGCCCAGAACGGCCTGCCCCTCCTCTTCGGACTGAACGAGAGAGAGCGCCGGCAGCGCCGCCGCCATCTGACGCGCGGCCTCCTCGCCCAGCGCCTTGTCTTCCGTCGTCGTCCAGACGAAGAGACGCTCCACACCAGTGAGCTCGTACGGATCGCCGTACTCGACATTGGTCTTCCAGTCGCCGGAACAGAGCACCAGCAGAATGACTGCAAGACCGCCAACACAACTCATGACTCGCATCGCTGCCTCCCGGGGCCGGGACGGCGGAGAACAACACACCTTCACCATCGACTTCGGCTTCATCTCCATGAATGCGTCCGCGGCGGAGCAACGGCGGTGCGCGATGGGCCTGTCCGGTGTGACATTCGGGCACGAGCGGGCGTCGTCAGGGGTCATCGTCGGGCGGGCACGCCTCGAGTATCTGCGGCGCACTGCACGACGGAGGCGTGTCCCGCGAAGCGGGGCGACCCGGGGCTATCTTCTTACATCCCTCCGGGCTGTGATTCGCGTCGGGACAAATCCGCGAATCCGTTCGACGCCATGATTCCGCCGCTGCGCAGCGGCCACCGTCACGGAGTGCCGGTGCCACGAGGCACGACTGCGACCCTACCGTCGGGATGTCGCGCCCCGTTCTCGCCGCACACGAACGCCCGGCGTCGCGGTCCCTCAC
>JAMPYE010000452.1 GCA_023700825.1 Thermoanaerobaculia bacterium
ACTGCTTGAGCATCCGGACGATCTTCTTCGAGGTCGTGCCACGCACGATCGAGTCGTCGACGAGCACGATCCTCCGGCCCTCGATGATCTGCCGCACGGGGTTGAGCTTGACCTTTACGCCGAAGTGGCGGATCGACTGCTTCGGCTCGATGAACGTGCGGCCGACGTAATGGTTGCGCACGAGGCCGTACTCGAACGGGATGCCCGACTCGAGCGAGTAGCCGAGCGCGGCGAAGACTCCCGAGTCGGGGACCGGCACGACGATGTCGGCCTCGGCCGGATGCTCGATCGCGAGCAGCGCGCCGAAGCGCTTGCGCGTCGCGGCGACGTTGTGGCCGAAGACGACCGAGTCGGGCCGCGCGAAGTAGACGTGCTCGAAGATGCAGCGCGCCTCCCGGTTGCCGTGCGCGAAGCGGAGCGTGCGGACGCGCTGCGGCGAGCCGGGGCCCGCCTCGTTCTCGATGACGATCACCTCGCCGGCGCCGACCTCGCGAACGAGCTCGGCGTCGATCAGGTCGAACGCGCAGGTCTCCGAGGAGAGGACGTAGCTCCCGTCGAGCTTGCCGAGCACCAGCGGACGGAAGCCGTTCGGGTCGCGGGCCGCGAAGATCTTCCCGGGTG
Source organism: Thermoanaerobaculia bacterium (assembly GCA_023700825.1). GTDB lineage: Bacteria > Acidobacteriota > Thermoanaerobaculia > Gp7-AA8 > Gp7-AA8 > JACPDH01. The sequence continues at coordinate 622 of JAMPYE010000452.1, forward strand.
CGAGCGCGACGACCGAGTACGCGCCGCGGACCTGGGTGAGCGCGTCGAGGAAGGCCCCTTCGACGTCGGCGGCCGACGAGCGGGCGACGAGGTGGAGGAAAACCTCCGTGTCGGCCTGCGAGTTGAAGATCGCGCCCCGTGCCTCGAGCTCGGCGCGAACGGCGTCGCCGTTGACGAGGTTCCCGTTGTGCGCCACGGCGAACGGTCCCTTGCTCGTCGACGCGACCAGCGGCTGCGCGTTGCAGAGCATCGAGCCGCCCGCGGTCGAGTAGCGGACGTGACCGATCGCAGTCTCGCCCGGCAGGCGCATGAGCCGCTCGTGCGTGAAGATGTCGGCGACGTGCCCCATCTCGCGCTCGGCGTGGATCCGGATGCTGCCTTCGGCGTCGGGGACGAGCGCCGCGATTCCCGCGCTCTCCTGCCCGCGGTGCTGCAGGGCGTAGAGCCCGAGGTAGACGAGGTTGGCCGCGTCTTTGTGATCGAGGATCCCGAAGACACCGCATTCCTCTCGAAACTTGTCGAACGCCATCGGTCTAGAACCTTTCACTCCACGCAAAGGGGGAGGCGGGAGCGGAAATTCTATTAAAAGCGGGCGAGAGGCGAAAGGCGAGAGGCAAAGAGCAGGCCGAGAGCAGGTTGGAGGCCAAAGGTCAAAGCAGGCGATGGAGGCGAGTGACGTTCGTCATGGCTGGCGCTGGCCCTGGAGCGCCGGCTCCCAGCCGGCTGGTCCGCCGGCACCTTGCGGGCGCATCGCCTCGGCGGAAAGACACCCGCCGTCGTTGCCATTCTCGAGCCGTTGCGCCGGTATGCGTGCAACATCGCGGCAACATGCCTCCGCGATCCGGCTCGTGCATCCGGGGGCGGTGCTAGCATTTCCGGATTCGCCCGGACACGTGCTGATCAGCCCTGCGGAACCGCGAGCCTCGACGCTCGGCAGATGCCCCGCCGGAATCGGTGCGATCGGGAAGAAGGAGGCCGGAATGCACGTCGAACCAACGGTAGAACACAAGTGGCTTTCGAAACTCGCAGGTGTGTGGGAGTACGAGCACGAGGCGTGTGTCGAGCCCGGCCAGCCGCCGGCGACCGTGAAGGGACGCGAGACCGTCCGCATGCTGGGCGGCCTCTGGATGATCGCCGAAGGAGAAGCGGAGATGCCGGGAGCCGGCGTGTCGCGAACGGTGATGACCATCGGCTTCGATCCGGCGAAAGGGCGATTCGTCGGGACGTTCATCGTCTCGGTGCTGGCGTACCTCTGGCCGTACGAGGGATCGCTCGATGCGGATGGAAAGATCCTGACGCTCGACTCCGAAGGCCCGAGTTTCGAGGGCGACGGAACGATGGCAAAGTACCGCGACTCGATCGAGCTCGTGGACGACGACCACCGGATCCTCCGCTCCATCGTCCTCGGCAGCGACGGCGCGTGGACGGAATTCATGATCGCGCACTATCGAAGAATCAAGTAATGAGGGATGAGTACTGAGTACTGAGTGAAGATCCGGAGGGCCGGAGCGAGAGCCGCGAGAGCATCGAGGCGCCTCTGGCCCTTCTCGTCTGACGCAGTGGCGCACCCGGGGCTTCTCCGTCATCCCGGCCAGTCAACTCAATTCTCAACTCAGCACTCAGTACTCCGCACTCAGTACTGACTTCCCCCTCTCACCTCTGCCGTTTATCCTTGCGGTATGCCCGACTGGTTTCGCAAGGTGCCACAGTCTCCGACCAACCCGCGCCGGCCGGAGGCGGTGAAGAAGTTCGACGTCGCGGATCTCTACTCCGGGCCCGTCGAAGCGCGCGCGGAGGCGCCGTCCGAGTCCGCGCTCGACGAGAAACTGAGGCAGGCCTATTTCTGGATCGTCAACAGCGCGATCATCAGCCCCTACTACGACATCGAGTACAACGACGGGCCGGCGCAGAGTTTCGTGTTCGGCGACCAGAAGTCGGCCGTCACGCTGCCGAGCGACCAGAGCTACTCCAGCTTCGTGCTCATGCCGCTGCTCAACCTCGTCCTCAGGCGGCGCTGCCTGCTCGTCGGCGGACCGGGACGCGGGAAGACCGCGAGCGCGATCCTGATGGGGCTGATCGCGGGCTACTCGATCCGCGACGTCCGCAGGGCGATCCAGCACGGGCAGCCGCAGATGACGATCTCGGACCTGTTAGGCAACCCGCTGCCATCGACGCTCGTCAGCGCGAAGTCGGCCGACGACATCCAGATCTCGTGGCGCAAGTGGCTCGGCATGCGCGTCAAGATCATCGACGAGTACAACCGCATCCCGACGCGCACGCAGTCGGCGTTGCTCACCGTGCTCGCCGACAACTACGCGGAGATCCTCGACCAGATCTACGAGTGCCCCGAGTCGGCCTGGTATCTCACGGCGAACGACGACGCGGGCGGTGGCACCTACCAGGTGATCGAGGCGCTCCGCGACCGCATCGACATCGTCGTCAAGGCGCTTCACTTCAACACCCGGTTCCTCGGCGACCTGCTGGCGCGCATCGAGCAGGAGGTGAGGCCCGAACAGGTCATGCCGGCTCAGATCATCTTCACCGAGCGCGAGCTCGACGAGGCGCACCGGCAGATCCTCGGCGTCGCGATCGACCCGAAGCTCCGCCGCAGGATCGAGTTCTTCGCGAGCCACTTCGAGTTCTGCGAGCCCGCGGCGGCGCAGATCGAGTACAAGACGAAGGACACCGCGAAGCTCTCGGCGATCGACATGGGCCTGCTCGCCTCGTCGGAGACCGGCAAGGACAGGGTCCGGGATCTCGGAAGCCAGACGACCAACGGCCTCTCGGTCCGCTCTCTGATGACCCTGCTCGCCTTCGCGAAGGCGCTGACCTGGTTTCGCGGCGGCGCCGAGGTCTCGTTCGACGACGTCAGGCAGGTGCTGCCGTTCGTGCTGCACGACAAGCTGACGCAGCAGGCCGATTCGCCGTTTTTCGAGCAGGCGGGCAACGGCGTGTATCGCATCGACAAGGTCGGCTGGATCCGACGGCTCTTCGATCTCTCCTGCGCCGAGTACGACCGGCTCGGTCTCGACAAGGACGACCCCGTCATGACCGAGGAGACCGACTTCGCCCGCGGCCTCGAGGGGCTTCCCGAGAAGGAAGTCCGCGCGCGCCTCGTCCGCATCGAGCGCACGCTCGCCGCGTGGAGCAAGGCAGGCAAGTTCTACGGCCACATGTTCGACGACGTGCTGAAGCTGAAGTACTACCACCAGAGGTACACGAACTATTTGAAGTGGCTGAGATTCAGGGAGTAGTAGTTCAGGGAGTAGTTGTTAGTTGTTAGTTTTTAGTTGTTAGACAGGCTGCGTGGCTAGCAAGGGCGGGGAGTGCCAGGAACGCCGCGGTAGCGGCGTCTTCTAATTAGCCCAGCGCGTCAGCGCTGGGACAACGGCGTCGAAGATTGTGCGAGCCGCGTAAGCGGCGACAGAAGCGCGTGTCGCCGCTTACGCGGCTCGTCAGATCGTGAGCGCAACGACCCAGCGCTGACGCGCTGGGCTATCCAGAAACGGCCGTTACCGCGGCCGCAACGTGATTTGCTTCTCAGGACTAA
>JAMPYE010000453.1 GCA_023700825.1 Thermoanaerobaculia bacterium
ACCCCCGGCTACCTTCTGGCACGCCTCCGGCGTGCGAGGCGTGGCGAACGATTGCGGGTGCGTCTCCGGCGTCGGGGGCATGGCGAACGGTTACGGGTGCGTCTCCGGCGTGCGGAGCCGGGCGAACGAATACGGGTATGTCTCCGGCATCCGGGGTATGACGAACGATTGCCGGTGCGTCTTCGGGGTGCGAGGCATGACGTGGGATTGCATTTGCGCTTCCGACCCCTCCGCGGCGTGAATCGGTTGCGCCGGCCGTCTTCTCCTCCCGGATCGCGATGCTCTCCACGTTTCGAATCACCATGGCCGCGGTCCGTCCTTCCCTAACGTCAAGATGCTGACCTTTGGAGCGGAGGAGGGTGATGCGCGCGGCGATGGCTGTGATGAGGCGCGGCGCGCCTCCCGTGCCGTGCCACGAGACGCGGCGGTCGGGGATCGAGAGCGACACCGCGGCCGCGGTGCCGCAAAGGGGCCACGGCGAGGAGACGAGCAGCGCGGTGGCGTGTGTCTCGGCCAGGCGTGCGAGACGGATCCACGACGCGTCGGCCACTTTCGCTCCGCGCGGCCGCAACCCGAGGTCGACGACGACCAGGGGAAACCCGGTCGTGACGAGGAGCTCGGCCGACATCACCGCCTCCTTCGTCGTCTTCGGGCGGATCCAGAGAACGCGTGAGAGCTCGGCGCCGGCGTCGTCGAGCTCCTGCGGGTCGAGATGATCGCCCAGGTCGATGAGCGCGGCGGCTTCACCGGCGGAAGTCGCGGCGGCGAGCGTCGAGAGCACGATCGAGAAGCGCCCCGCCGAGCGGCGCGCCGAGAGCTCGACGAGCGATCCCCTCGGCAACCCGCCACCGAGAAGCTCGTCGATGGCGGCGACGGTCGTCGGCATCGTGGAGCGGCGATGCCGGAGGGCGAGTTGCATCAGCTCGAGACCGCTCGACATCGTTGCCGCCAGCTGGGCGGGGAGTGATGCGCGCAACCGCGCGGGCGCCGGGGTGGGTTGGTGTGGGGGTAGAGCGGTGTCCCCGGCGCCCGCGGGTGCGTCCCCGTAACGGGGAGTGCTGCGAAGAAGTGGTTCTGCTGCCATATCGGTTCCTGCGAAGAGCCTTGGCAGGGAGAAATATAAGGCGGTAATGGGGCGTAAGTCAAGAGCTAGTGCTGTTACAAGTTCTTGATCTACAAGGAGTAGAGCGGGAGGCAGGCCAGAGGCCAAAGGCCAGAGGAGGCGGAAAGCGAGAAGCGATGAGAGGAAGGTGCGGACAGGAGAGTCTCCGCCACACCAAGGACTGATTCGGACGCCGACCTGACGCCTGCGTGCTCGTCTCCTCTCGCCGGCTACTCTACGAGGTCGCCTTCGGCGACGCGCAGACAGGAGTGTCTGCGCCACATCGAGGCCTACTTTGGCCTCTGGCCTTGTTTGCTTTGACCTATGACCTTTGACCTCTGGCCTGCTACTTCACCAGCGTCACCGGCGAATCGGCGAGGACGATGTCGTAGAAGAGATGCGGCGTCATGTCGACGCGGCCGCCGCAGAGGATCGAGTTGCCCGCCGATTCGGCGCAGCCCGACGCCGGTACGACCAGAAGATGGTCGACCGAGGCACCGATCTTGAAGGTGCAGGCGCGCGCGCCCGTCGTGAAGCAGGGGAGCGTCGCTCCCTCCAGTCCTTCGATCGTCAGCTTCCAGCGCATCGGCATCGCGTCGGCTCGAAGCCGCTCGATCGGCGAGTTGCGATAACGGAACTCCTTCGGCGTTTCGAGCTTGAGCTCGAGCGAGACTTCGGCCTTGCGCGCTCCCTCCGTCGTGGGGAGCGTCTGTGTCACCGGCCCTTTGAAGAAGGTGTCGTGGATCGAGAACCCCCTCCGTGCCATCGGCAGGAAGAGCACGAGCACGGCGGCGAGCAAGCCGACGACGATCAGCGGCGCGTACGCACGGAGGAACGATTCTTTCTCGGACACTTGCAGACCACCTCGGGCAATTCGGTGGCGAAAGAATAATCGAAAGGAGCTGGTTGCCGGAAACCCGGCCGCTATCCCGCGCGGCGGATGACCACGATCGTCTTGTCGTCGACCGGCTTCGCGCCGTTCTCGAAGCGCGTGATCTCCGCGCTGAGGCGTGCCGGCATGTCGGCGACCGGACAGTCTGCGAGGGCCGTGACCGTCTCGATCCAGCGATCCATGCCGTACTGCTCCTCGGCGGGATCCTCGGCCTCGGTGAACCCGTCGGTGTAGAGCACCAGCGTCGACCCGGGCTCGAGCGTCGTCGACGCCTCGTCGAAGTTGCCTGACGGAAGGATGCCGATCGGCCTGCCGGTCGACTCGAGTCCGCGCGAGCCCCCGTTGTGAACGACCAGCGGCGGGAGGTGCCCCGCGTTCGAGTAACGGAGCTGCCCGGTCTGCGGATCGTAGATGCCGCAGAAGAACGTGACGTACTTCCGCCCTCGCGCAGTGCGGTAGAGGAGCGTGTTGAGCCGGGAGACGAGGTTCGGAAGGTCGCGCACGACCGGCGCGCCGAGGCGGAACGCGGCCTGGATGCTCGACATGATCATCGCCGCGGCGACTCCCTTGCCGGAGACGTCACCGAGAGCGAAGGCGAGCTCGCCGGAGTCGAGGCGGACGAAATCGAAGTAGTCGCCACCGACCTCGTAACACGGGGTGCATGCCGCGGAGATCTCGATGCCGGGGACATCCGAGGGTGGCGGAGGGAGCAGCTGCGACTGGATCTCTCGGCCGAGCTGGAGCTCGCGCTGCATCCGCTCGTTCTCCACGGCGCTGAGATGGAGCATCGCGTTTTCCATCGCGATCGCCATGTGGTCGGAGAGCGCCTCGAGGAAGTCGAGGTCGCGCTGGCCGAAATCGCCGGAGCGCTTGTTCAGCAGTTGCAGGACACCGGCGATCGTCCCTTTCCGGTTGTGGATCGGCACGCAGAGCATCGAGCGCGTCTTGAATCCCGAGCGGAGGTCGCTCGACGGGTCGAACCTCGGATCGGCATAGGCGTCGTGCAGGATGATCGCCTCACCGCTGGCGGCGACGGCGCCGGCGAGGCCGCGTCCGACGGGAAGCCGGATCTCGGTCGACTCGAGCCCCGAGGCGATCTTCGACCAGATCTCGCCGCGGGTGCGGTCGAGGAAATAGAGCGTGCCGCGCTCGACGTCGAGCTCGCGACGCGCGACCTCGAGGATCGAGTCGAAGAGGCGATCGCTCTCGATCGACGAGTTGATGAGCTTCGACGCCTCGACGAGAGTGCGCAACCGGTCGATCTCCACGACGGCCGCCTGCAGCGTCCCCGGCTGTGTCTTCGACATGTGAGTTGATTCTACGCGCCATGGAAGAAGCAGGCGAGAGGCGAGGAGCAGGCGTCGCATTGAGGGTGAATCTGGCGCAGACAGGAATGTCTGTCCCGCGAAGCGGGACGAAGCGCCGCAATGAACCGAACGATGGCGGTGGGCCGGGTCGCCTTCGGCGACGCGCAGACAGGAGTGTCTGCGCCACAGCTTGCCTGCTCATCGCCTCTCGCCCGTCGCCTCTCGCCTGCTTTGACCTTTGACCTTTGGCCTCTGGCCTGCCTTTTCACTTTGCCGTCATCAGCAACTTGAGCGCTTCCACCGGCCTGCGGTCGGGAGCCAGCATCTTGCAGGCCTTGCGCAGGAGCGGCTCGCTCTCGGCCTTGTTGCCTGTGAGGCGGTGGATCTCGCCGGCGTAGAAGACGGCGAGGCCGTTCTGCGGATCGATGCGCATCGCTTCCTTGAGTTCGGCGATCGACTGCCGGGCGTTCGACGGGGAGTCGACGAAGCGGCACCATGCGAGCTCGGCGCGGTACTCGACGTTCTGGGAGTCGCAGTCGGCGGCGAACTCGAGCAGCTGGATCGCTTCGCGGTGCATCCCGGCTTCCATGAGCGCCTTTCCCTTGCGGAACTGCACGGAAGGATCGAGCAGGTCGGTCTTGATCGCGAAGCGTCCCGAAGCGAGGCCGCGGCGATGTTCCTCTCGCTTCTGCGCGCGCCGTTCGACGACGGTGTCGCGTTGGAGCGGGTCAGCGAGCTCGCCGTAGGCGCGGCCGACGGCGAGACAGATCTCGCGCGCCTTGTCGCCGATGTTCTCGAGCGGCCCGCCTTCGAGCGCGAGCGGGTTGAACCGCTTCGAGAGCCGGAGGTACGCATCCT